>JAQGKC010000010.1 GCA_028290305.1 Bradyrhizobium sp. | reverse complement strand
TGCCTCCTTGGGCCATTCCAACAACGATTTCGAAAGCATGGGCTTGCCTTCGTACCAACACTTTCGTCCATCGATCAGACGATAGGACCACCAACGCCCGTGCGGATTTGACGGCGCCGCGGCGCTGTATTGTTGTTTGGCCTGCGCATTCGGTATCCCAACTGACAAGAGCGTAGCAATCCAAGCGGCCATAGCGATTGATGGAATTTTCCTCATTTGCGCACTGAGAGACTGCTTTGTTGCTGCAAGCGGCTTACAGCAACTACCAAATCGGGGCGTTCGAGAACTTCCACCAACTTGTCGAGGATACGCTCATTGTTATGCGGCCGGGGCCGAAGGTATTCTTCCAGTATGAGTTGCGCTTCGTTAATTGCCTGAAGAGCCAATTGTTGATCGGTCATCTCTTCTTACCCATCAAAATTCTTGATCATTCACCTCTTCTTACCCATCAAACTGCCCAAGGAAGAGAAAGCGAGAAATCAAGCCAATTGTGGGAAATATCCCCGCCTTTTTTTAGTTACCCCATCAATTTTTGTTTCAGTGAGGAGGCCCTCAGCGCACGATCGCGGCGGCTTCCTAGTTCAACACCGCTTCAGACGTCGACGCATATATGGCGGCGGCTACTGAATCCCGCGCTACGTGTTTCTAATCTCAAATACGTGCTAGGCGGGCGATTGTCCTATCCAAACAACGACGCTCAATCGTGCTAGTTTCCTCGGGAACTGGGGGCGGCGATGCGACGATGCGAATTCATCGCGCGGCCGGCGGAGCCAGCGATCAACTACGGGCATAAACGTTGTCATTTTAGACACACATACCGGCCGGAGGATCGCAAATGGCTAAATCTGTTTCCGGCACCGAACCTGGCCAGCGACAGTTGAACGGGCCTCAAACGTCGGGCCGCGACTACCGCAACCTGTCAAAACCTCAATACGAGATGAGCCGCGACGACGACGTGACTGTGCCAATGCGTGACGGCATACATCTCCTCGCCGACGTTTTTCGTCCAACGACGCCGTCCGCAGCGTTCTGCGGACACCGGCCATCCACAAAAGGTTCGCCACGTTTAACGGCGAGGCGGCGATGGCGGGGATCAAAATTCTGCTCAAGCTTCACCACGACCCGCATCCCTGGGATGATCTCTGGCGCTCTATCGTCGTGGAACATCCGCTGCGAGACGCGTGGTGGGACGATCGCAATATCCTGCCGCTGCTGAACAAGGTGGAAGTGCCGGTCTATCTCGGCTGCGACTGGCAGAACGTGCCGCTGCATTTGTCGTCTACCTTCCCGGCTTTCGAGAAACTCACGAACGGCAAGCACGTCCGGGTCGCCATGTTGGGCGAGCACGGTCTGGCGTGGCCGTGGGAAAGCCTGCATGTCGAAGCGCTGGCGTGGTTCGACCACTGGCTGAAGGGGCAAGACACGGGAATCCTGGAGGGCCCGCGTTTCCGCTATATCCTCCCGGGTGCGGAAGACTGGCGCGCAGCCGATACATGGCCATTGCCCGGCGTGACCCACCAGTCGCTGGCGCTTCGAGCAGACGGCACGCTGGGCAACGAAGAAGGTGAGCGCGGTTCGCGGACATTGATGGTGTTGGGCGCCGGGCTAAATCGCGCGCAGCCGAGCGAGACCGATCCACCTTCGAGCCTGGCGTGGGATAGCGACCCCCTGACACACGATCTCGACGTCGTTGGCGACATCGAAGTGCAGCTCGAAGCCGTCAGCACAGCGGCCGACACAGCGTGGATCGCTTTCCTTCAGGACGTTGACGCCACGGGAGCCGTCACTGACATCACGGCGGGCTACCTCAGGGCGGGCCTGCGTGAGGTCGACGAAACGGCCAGCCGTCCCGGGGCCCCACACCTCCCGTGCCGGAACTTTCAGGCGGTGCCGATCGGCGAGCCTGTGCACTACCGAATCCCGCTGGTGGCCAACGCCCGGCGGTTCAAGCTCGGCCACCGCGTGCGACTGTTCATCACGAGCGACGATCAAGATTCCAATACGCCGGCAATGCTGACTTTCCATCACGCCAGCGTTGGCACAAGCAGCCTGAACGTAATCAGATCGTCATCGCGACTGCTTTTGCCTGTCATATCGCGAGAAATGCAATGAACAACCGGCGTTCAGCCGCACATTTGTTCAAAACCCTCCGGCGGTGAAGCCGAACGGCTGCACCACGTCGTAGGCGGCTTTTGTCACCGGCACGGCGTAGCTCACGCTCAGCGCGCCGAACGGCGAGGCCCAGGTCAGGCCGACGCCGACGGACGAGCGCAGGATGTTGGCGTTGGCCACCTGCATCGATTGCGTCGAGCCTGGAAACGCTGTCGGCCCCGAGTAATGAAACACACTCCCGGCATCGACGAAGGCCGATGCCTTCAGCCCGTATTCCTGCGGCACGCCGGGGATCGCGCTTTGCAGCTCCGCAGTCGTTGCCCAATACGTGCTGCCGCCGACATTATCCATCGTGGTGCCGGGGGTGAGATCGCGCGGTCCGAATCCGTTAGGCGCAAATCCCCGCACCAGCTGGGGACCTCCGAAGAAGCTGTCGATCAGCGGCACCTGCTGGCCGCCATAGCTGGTGATGTAGCCTCCTTGCGCACGCACCATGCCGGTGAGGTCGCTGTTGAGCGACTGATAGTAACGCACGTCTTCGGTGGTGCGCAGGAAATTGACGTCGCCGCCGAGTCCCGCCAGATCCTGCGTGACTCGCGCGCTGATGCCGTTGGTCGGATTTTTGGGGTTGTCGAGCGTATTGTAGCTGGTCGTGTCGCCGACGACGGAAACCCATTGCGGCCCTGCGAGTGCCGCCTGTTGGATCGCCAGCGAGGGAGCCGCCGCGAGCGAGGCCGGATCAAGCGTGACGGTCTGCTGGGAGATCGAATAGTGCAATTGCGTGGTAACCTGCTCATTGATCGGCATTCCGAGCGAAAAGGTCGCGCCGTAGATATCGCTGCCATAGGATTGGTAGCTGCTCGCATCGGTCTGCTTGGCGAAGATGTCGACGCCCGCTGAAATACGCGTGCCGAGGAAATAGGGCTCGGAGGCCGACAGATCGGCGCCCTTGGCGTATTGGCCGTAACTCACCGAAGCCTTCACCGTCTGGCCGGTGCCCAGGAAATTGCTGTCGCCCACCTTGACCTCGGAGAGAAGGCCGTCGGTGGTCGAATAGCCGCCGGAGATGCTGAAATCGCCGGTCGATTGTTCGACGAGTTCAACATCGAGTATGACGTGATCTGCGCTCGAGCCAGGTTTCGCCGATATCTTGACGGTCTTGAAATAATTCAAATTCCTGAGCCGCCGTTCGGCGCGATCGATCAGCGCCTTGTTGTAGGCGTCGCCTTCGGCGATATCGAATTCACGCCGGATCACGTAATCACGGGTCCGCATATTGCCGTGGATCTCGATGCGCTCGACATAGGTGCGCGGTCCCTGATCGATCACCAGCGCGATATCCATGCGCCGCGCATCCGCATCGCGCGTGGTGCGGACCGTGGCCTGTGCGAAGGGGAAACCGAGCTTGGCGAGCTCGATCCCGACTATTTCCGTGGTCTTGTCCAGCACATTGCCGTCGAACACGGCACCTGTCTTGATCAGCAGCAGGCGGCGAAGCTTTTCGGAATCCACTCCCGGCACATTGCAGACCAAACTGATGTCGCCGAAATGATACAGCGGGCCTTCGTCGATCGAATATGTCAGCGTAAAGCCCTTGGTTGCGGGATCGTATTCGGCGTTCGCTGCGGTCACGCTGGCGTCGGCATAGCCCTTGCCGCGATAATACTGCCGCAACTGCTCGCGATCTGCCGCGACACGGTCGGGATCGTAGACGTCGCCGCCGGTCAGGAAGCTCAGCATGTTGGTGGCGGAAGTCTTGATCACGGCGGCGAGCTGCCGCTTGCTGAAGACCTGATTGCCGACAAAGTTGATTTGCCGCACGGTGGTCTTGGCTCCCTCCGTTATTTCATAGACGAGGGTGACGCGATCGTTGCCCCGGTCGATGATCTTGGGCGCCACGCCGACATCGTCGTGGCCGGAATGCCGGTAGGATTCGATGATGCGGTTGACGTCGGACTGCACCGTCGCGCGTTGCAGCGTGCCGCGCGCCTTGGATTCGACGACCGCCTCGAGCTCGGTGTCCTTTATCTTCTTGTTGCCTTCGAAGGCAACGCGATCGAGCACTTTCGCTTCGGTCAGGTGCACGACCAGCCGCTCGCCGGCATGGTCGATCTTGACGTTATCGAACAGGTTGGTTGCGATCAGCGCTTTCAGTGCGGCGTCGAGTGACGCGGTATCGAAGCGTCCGTCGGGCGTAGCACGGAAATACGAGCGGACGGTGTCGGCATCGATGCGGTGATTGCCTTCGACAGTGATGGCGTCGCGGGCCTGCGCGCTGACGTCGCTGGCGCCATTGGCTGAGGAAGTCAGCGCGAGCATTGCGGCGAGCAGCGCGCCTGCGACCAGCGACCAGCGGCTTGGTGCGGCCACCACGGGTTTACTCATAACTCCCGCCTGTCCCATACTTCACGGGAGAGGATTGAACTGCCTGGCGCAGGCAAAAAAATGTCGGAGCCAAGGTGAGTTGCGGGCCAATCATTAACGCCGCCACAATTTCGACGCCGCTGAGAACCGCTCGTCCTAAGATTCGTCCTAGTGCCGCTCTAAATGCCCGCTAGCTGAAATGCCGGAACGTTCGCGTAGCGACCGTCGCATGCGAGAACGCTTCGCTGGAGCATCACATGCGTTACGTAGCCTTCGTCACTACCTTGTTCTTGCTGATCCAGCCCGCGGAGGCCGCGATCCCGCCGGAGATCGACCCGAACGCTTCGCTCGCCGTGGTGCAGCGATGGATCTATAACTACCGCGCGAAGCCGGACTATGCCCATGTGCCGGCGGCGGTGCGCGTCTTGTTTCACGCGCAGACCTTCAAGGAGCCGGAGAATGCCGGCATCTATCTCGGCTTCATCGCCGGCGCGATCGGATCCAACCCCGCCAAGGCCGAGCAACTCGTCACCAGTTTCTTTCCGGCGCCGCCGGAAGACGAATGGGTGATCGTCCGCGCCATTGCCTATTCCGGACTGCCCGACTGGCGCAATCTGTTGCGCCGGATCGCACCCCGGATGCCGGGACGGCAGGTGATGATCGACGACTATCTCGCCGGCAAGCTGCCGACCTTGGCGAACATTCCGTTGGAAGATGCAAGACCCGGCATGTTCGACAAGTTGCGCGTCGCGTTCACGCATAATCCCTTTGCCAAGGATGAGAAGAAGGTGAACACAAATGTCACGTTTGCGAACAGCCAGGATCTCCTGGATACGCTGTGGGGATATTATTTCGCCACCGGCTCGCACCTTCCGGTCGAGCGGATCATCTCGATGCTGCCCTGGAGCAAGAGCCGTGACACCATCGACAAGCTGACCGTCGGCAGCATGGCGCGCTATACGCTCGCGAGCTATGCGGTGCGCGACGCGGAACTGCGTGAATTTCTCCGCAGCCAGCTCGCGCAAGCGCCGGCCGACGTCAAGGCGCCGCTCGGCGAAGTGATCGAAGCCGCCGACACGGTGCAACTCGCCGGCGTGCGCAAGGATGCGCTCGCCGCCGTCGACGAGCTCAAGACCAAGGGCTCCGACAGCAGGCGCAACCTCGACTTCTGGGGCCAGATCGGCGTCGGCGCAGTGGCGCTGGGTTGCGTCTCGGCGGCGGCGCTCGGACAGGTCGCGGTCGGCATCCCCTGCGTGATCGGAGGCTCGGCGTCGCAGGGCCTGTTGTCGTTCTGGGAAAAGCAGCAGTGATCTGCGGCTCGTAAACGTTCTTCCAAAAAGACGGCCGCGGTCTTTGAAATCCGATTTCAAGGGCCGCGGCCGCAAAAACGTAATTCTACCTAAGCGACGATGCGATCTTACTGGTTCGCAACCGGCTTCTTCACCACGCTCTTCGAATGAGGGTGCTTGGATGCAGAAGCAAGGGCGTTGCTCGGATTGTTGGTCGCGGCCAGGTATGGATCACGGTAACAAGTGCCGCCAATACCGGACGACGATGCCTGACATTGCTCCATGCTCACATAGCCGCAGCCGCGCATTCCGGAAGTAGCGTCCTGGCGGCAGAATTCGGCCGCCGACGCAGGCGTTGCCATTGTGAGAAACGCCAGCGCGAACATCGCCGTCGCGGGCGCAGCAGTCATTATCAAAACCTGTTTCATCTTGTTGTTCTCTTGTTCTCTCTGTGTTGGTTCAGCCCCACAACTCACATGGGATGTCGGAAATCGCCGCGCCATCGACATAAAAAAAAAGTGAAGGAATTTCCCTCTGGCACTCAAAAAAAGACCGAAATGCACCGCGTCGAGACTATATTGCAGGATGATCATCATTCATTTTCACATGACTGTCATGCGATGATCATCATGGCTGTCATGCGACGATCATATGATGCTTGATTCTGTCCGAATTTCTCCCTTCGGCCCTCTGCTTCCCGTCATTACGAGGAGCAAAGCGACCAGGCAATCCAGCGTTAACTGCTGGATTGCCTCGCTCCGTGGCGGATACATTTCTGGCTACACGCTCAGCAGTCGTGGCCTCTGAAATCCGATTTCAGAGGTCACGGCCGCAAAAATCCAAATTCCACAGAAGTAACGATACGACCTTACTGGTTCGCAACCGGCTTCTTCGCGCTCTTTAAATGAAGGTGCTTCGGTACATAAGCCAGCGCGTTGCTGGTGTCGGCGAAGAACGGGTCGCGCGCACACGTACCGCCGCGGCCGGACGACATCGCCTGACATTGCTCCATGCTGGAAAAGCTGCAGCTTCGCATCGCGGAGCTGACGTCGGTGCGGCAATATTCGTTCTGGGCCGCGCTCGCCGCGGTGGGCATCATTGCGATAAAGGCCAGCGCGAACAATCCCGTCACGGGTGCGGCGGCCATCTTCAAGACCTGTCTCATCTTCGTCTCTCTGGTTTGACTTCGTCCCCCCAAAGCCGACATGGGATGCTGGGGATTGCCGCGCCATCGGCGTTGAAAAATAGCAAAGCAATTCTCGTTTTGCGCGCGCGGAAGGTTGAAATGCGCTGCTGTACGGCCAGTTCGTAGTATGACAATCATCATTCAATTGAGTCGATCCACGCTTTGCTTATGGGATCAATGAGCAAATGTCATGGGTGTGGCTGTAGGGCGGATTCGCGCAGCGTAATCCGCCGCCTAGTTTTCGAGGGCGCAATGCGCTCCGCGATGGAGCCCTGCGATCTGCAAAAAAGAAAGGGGCCGAAGCCCCTTTCTCTGCGTTACCACTGGTGCCAGTGATGCCAACGGTGCCAGCCATATCCTCCCCAGCCACGGTGCCAGCCCCAACCACCATAGTAATGCGGGTGGTAGTAACCGTCGCCATAGCCCGGGCGATGCCAGCAATGGCCCCATTCGTTACAGACGTAAGCGCTCTGTTGAACGTTGGAAGCCTGCGAGGCCTGGCCTGGAATGGTGTAGGGCATCGCAGACGCGGCTCCGGTAGAGAGTGCAACGCCGCCAAGTGCGGCGAGACCGACAAGTACAGAAACAAGTTTCATGATGTTCACCTCCTAACGCGTGTTGGAGGTGGCCACGGAGCAATCGGTTCGGTGCATTACTCAGGTTTAATGCCGATGAACGAGTGTCAGGTTTTCTCGCGACCACGACGCATGCCGACAATGCGCGCGTGTTAACAGTGCGCTCGTGCCGACAATGCACACGCCGTGTGCTTTCCAATTTGTAATCAGACCGTATCGAACGGCGCATTCGTCACGCCCCACCAATCCCTGTACGGATGATGGAGGTTTCGATGAAAACGATGTCGTGGTCGAGGTATCATGGCCTGTCGTGGTCTTTTATCCGGATGCGCACCCATCTGCGCTGCGGTCGCCGGACACGCCACGTCACTTCACGCGCAGTCTCCGCAACCAAAGCCGGGGCAGGCATCGTCCCGCCGCCACCGACAACGCCGGGCAGGGCAATCCAGGCCGCGTGTGTCCGATTCGTAATCCGGATGTTTCGAACCAAGGCGTAGTCAGGTGATACCGATGTCTGACAATATTGCGTCAGGATCGATTCCACGCTGGATTTCCATGAAAACCTTGCAGATTGCCTTGCCGCTTTGGGTTCGCGCCATCCTGCTGGCGGGTGTGGTTTGTATCGTCGCGGGCGCGGGCCTGATATCGTATCGCTGGTACGAGCGGCCGACGACGCTGACCATCGCGGTGGGCTCGCTCGACGGTGAGGCAAAGCAGATCGCGACGCTGATCGCTGGCCGCCTGGCCACCACCGATTCTACTGTCAGGCTCAAGGTGGAGAACACCGGCAGCGTGCTCGATGCGGCCAAGGCATTCGCCGCGGGCAACGCCGATCTTGCCGTGGTCCGGGCAGACGTCGGCGATCTCCAGCAGGCACGAGCCGTAGCGATAACGACCCATGGCGTTGTGATGATCCTGGCGCCGCCGGGATCGCCCATTTCCAGCATCGCGAAGCTGCGCGATCATACCGGCGGCGTGGTCGGAGGCGAAATCAATCATGGCGTCGTCGAGGCGCTGAAGAAGGAATATGACCTCGGCCGCGCCAACGTCACCTTCAAGGACATCGCACCCCTGGATGCTCGCCGCGCCGTGCAGGCAAAGGAAGTCAGCGCGCTCTTGCTGGTGGTGCCGCTGACCGAGAAATATCTGTCGCTGGTGAAGAGCCTGTTTCGCGAAGGCCCGAATTTGTCGCCGATCCTGATCCCGATCGATTCCGCCGGCGCGATCGCCGATGCCAAGGGACCTTACGAAAGCTTCGATATTCCGAAAGGCACGTTGCGGGGCGCGCCGGCCGTTCCGGATGATGACGTAACCACGTTGAGAGTTGCGTATTATCTGGTGGCAAACAAGCGTCTCAGTTCGACTGTGGTCGCCGACCTCACCAGGAAGCTCATGAGCGTCCGCAGGGACCTCGTCGGCGAGCAACCACTGCTTGCGGGAATCGCGCCGGCCGACACCGATGCCGACGCCTACCTTCCGGCGCATCCGGGAGCCGCGGCATTCTATAACGGCACCCAGGAAAGCTTCATGGACCGATACGGCAACGCGATCTATCTGACGCCGATGGTGCTCGGCGCCATGGCATCGGTGTTCGCCGCGGCGTGGCGCTTTCTCGGGGTTCGGCCGATCGACAGCGCGCAAACCGCACTGGATACGCTTTGCGGTCTGCCGGGGCGGATACGAAAAATCGACAACGAAACCGAGCTCGCGGCAATCGAGGATGAAGTCGACGCCATCCTCCGCGCCGAGCTCATGAGATCCGCCGACCGTGAGGAGGGCGCGTCGGACAGCTCGGCGCTAATCGCGGCGGCGCATCGGCTCGATAATCTGATTCATCACCGCCGGATGGTGCTGGCGGCGAGAGGGTCTCCGAACGGTGAGGCGCGATAGCGTCGGTATCGCGTTCCAGGCGAACGTCGACCAGCCGTTGCCGATCAATTTCGACTTTTCGGTGCGGCCCAGGATGTGTTGGCGCGAACATCCTTCAATGCCACAATGGCAGGTGGCGTTCAGGATATGCTCAACGGGGAACAAGCGGTCATGAGTAATTCTTCGATACGTATCGCTGTGCTGCATTTTTCTCACGAGACGGTGACGTTTCTCAAAAACGATACGACGCTTGAAGATTTCATCTATCCCGGTTCGCCTGCCAAAGGCGATGCGCTGCTGGGATTTGATTCCAGATCATATATGGGCGGCTTTGTGAAGATGGCGCGGGAATTCGATTCCGTCGAACTGATCGGGATCGAGTCGCCGTTGTGGCCGAAAACCTCCACCGGATCAGGATGGGTTACTCAGGAGGCCTATGAAACCTTCGTCGGCAAGATGATCGCCGAGATCAGGGCCGATGGCTCGTTCCATGGCGTTTACCTCTGCCTGCACGGAGCCATGGCGGCGCGTGGCGTACCCCGACCCGAGGCCGAACTGGCACGACGGGTTCGGGAAGCAGTTGGGCGGGAAGTTTTCATCGCAGCGACCTTCGATCTGCACGGCAATGAGGACGGCGAGTTCCTCAGATATGCCGACATGGCGTTCGCGGTGAAATATTTTCCGCACTATGACGGCTACCTTCAGGGAGAGCGGGCGGCGCGAGCCCTGGTGCGGGCGATCAGGGGCGACTACAAGCCTGCGCACGTGACGGTGAAGGTTCCGATCATCTCACCCACGGTCCTGCAATGGACAGGCGCTTCGCCATGGATGGATCTGGTGCAGCGGGCGCTTGTTTGGGAAGCGCGCGAGCCGGATGTGTACATCAACGTATTCTTTGGTTTTCCGTTTGCCGACGTGCCCGATGTGGGCATGACGATACAGGTGCTGACGAATGGAAAACCCGAACTCGCCGGGAAGATCAGCCGCGACATGGCCGAGACGGCGTGGCGTCAGCGCGAGGCGCTGCTCAACTCGACCAAGGTTCATACCATCCCGGAAGGCGTCGCTCTGGCGAAACAAGCCGTGCAGAAGGGAGAAACCCCGGTCGTGCTGGCCGATCACAGCGACCGCTCCGGCTACGCGACCTGGCTGCTCCGGGAGATCATCGCGCAGGACCTATCCAACACCTTGGTCGCAACCATCACGGACGCCGCGACTACAGCCAAGCTTAAAGCGCAAGGCGCGAAGGCCGGAGATGTGTTCGATATGGAGGTAGGCGGCTTGGCCGACGAATCGGCGGGCGAACCGGTGCGCATCCAGGGTACGGTCCTGAAAGCCGTCGAAGGCCACGGCCAGTTTTGGGTCAGCATCAAGTTCGGCCGCGACAATGTTCTTATCCTGAGCACGTATCTCGTGCAGATCGTCGAGCCGTTTTCCCTCAAGGATCTCGGTCTGGAGGTGAGCGCCTTCCAGATCATGGCGATCAAATCGCGCGTTCATTTCAGACGCGGCTTCCATGACAACGGCTTTGCGAAAACGATCCTGCTGGTCGAGCCGACGGAACCATTTCTTGGAACGGTTCGTCTGGACAAACTCCCCTACGAGAACGTCGACTTGAAACAATACTATCCTTACGGAAATCCGGTGTTTCCCGGCTGATTGCCTGCAAAAAAGAAGAAGGCCCGGCGATCATTGCTCAATTTTGGCTGACCGCCCATGAGCGCGCGGCCTGATCGCTGTATGTTTTTCGAACTGTTCCCAACGTCGCTCGCGGGTGCCAGCTCTGTCCGACGGGCACTTGTGGACTTCCGGAAATAGATCATAAAGTCTGGCCACGCAGGGCTAACCTGTGACCGAAAACCCATATCAGAAGAGGACAGGCCGATCATGACTGCCAGACCGCAATTGCCGGAGCGCACGCCGCGAGCAACCGGCGTGCCGACCGCCCTCGACGGTCTGCTGGTGGTGGATTTTACCCGCGTCGTGGCCGGTCCGGCCTGCACGCAAACGCTCGCCGATTTCGGCGCCGAGGTCATCAAGATCGAGAATCCCAATGGCGGCGACGACACGCGCGCCTACGAGCACGCGGAAATCGGCGGCGAGAGCGCGGCCTATCTCAGTTTGAATCGCAACAAGCGTGGCATCGCGCTCGACTTCACCAAACCAGAGGCGCTCGAAGTGGCGCGAGAGCTGATCGCGAAAGCGGATGTGGTGGTGGAGAATTTCTCCGGCGGCGTGATGAAGAAGTTCGGCCTCGACTATGACTCCGTCGCGCCGACCAATCCGCGCCTGGTTTATTGCTCGATCTCGGCTTACGGCCGCAAGGGACCGTTTGCCCTGCGCCCGGGCTTCGATCCGATCACGCAGGCCGAAAGCGGCTTCATGTCGCTGAACGGCTTTCCGGACGGGCAGCCGGTGCGCACCGGTCCGCCGATCGTCGACATGGCGACGGGAATGTCGGCCTGCAACGCCATCCTGCTCGCGTTGCTCGCGCGCGACCGGCTCGGCCGCGGCCAGCATGTCGAGGTCGCGCTGATCGACATTGCGGTGGCGATGACCGGCTTTTACGGCATGGCCTATCTGATCAACGGGGTTAATCCCGGCCGCTTCGGCAACTCGCCGAACGGATCTCCCAGCGTCGGTGTGTATGAAGCCTCCGACGGGCCATTCTATATCGCTTGTGCCAACGACCGGCTGTATCGTCGCCTCGTCACCGAGGTGCTGGAGCGGCCCGACCTCGTCACCGCTCCGGAATTCGCCACGCGGAAAGCTCGAACGGCCAACAAGGAAAAGCTGCGCGCCGCCATCGGCAAGGTTTTTGCGGGCGACCGGCTTGAGAACTGGATGGCGAAGATGAAGCAGGCCAATTTGCCGGTCGGCTATCTTCGCACCGTCGAAGAGGGATTCAACGCGCCCGAAGTGCGCGAGCGGCATCGTCTCAGCCAGATTCCGCATCCGACCGCGGGCTCGGTCCCCAACATCGAAACACCGCTGCGTCTCGAGTTGACGCCAGTAATCGACCCGGTCGCAGCGCCGTTGCTGGGCGAGCATACCGAGGCCGTGCTGCGCAAGACACTCGGCTATGATGGTGGCCGCATCGCAATGCTGGCCGAGGCGGGGGTGTTCGGGCCGATACCAGGCAACGGCTAAACCGGGCGTGGCGGGTTCACCATCAGATACAATGCAATAATGGTCGAGAGCATCACGGCGACAGCGCTGGCCAGATAGACAGCGTTGACGCCGGCGGCGCTTGCAATTGCGCCCGATGCCGGTCCTGTAACGCCCAGCGAAATGTCGAAGAACGCCACGAAAGCCCCCATCGCAACGCCGCGGCTCTGCGGCGGCGCGCGCCGCACCGCCTCAACGCCAAAGCCGGGAAATGCCAGCGAGTAGCCAAATCCGGTGAACGCCGCGCCGACATAGGCCGTGAGCACATGATCGGCCTGCCAGATCAGCAGTTGACCCATGGCCTCGATCAGGACGCACACCAGCGCAACGCGCGCACCGCCGATTTTATCCGGCAGATGCGCGAACAATAGCCGCGCGCCAATGAACGCCGCGCCAAAGGCGGTGAAGGCGAGCGAAGCACTTCCCCAATTCCTGGCGGCGAACAACAGCGCGATGAACGTGGTGATGACGCCAAGGCCGGTGCTGCACAGGGCCAGTCCCAGCCCGGGTACGAACACCGCTCCCAGCACTTTATAAAAGGGCGCACGGCGCGCCGCGGACACCGCCACCGGCCGTGCCGGGGCCACGACACCCAACGCCAATAGCGGGATGATGATGGTTGCTACCGCTATGCCGAAGAAACCATGCGAGCCGTAGATCAATGTGCCGGCCGGGGCACCTGCCGCATAGGCGCCGTACATCGCAATGCCGACCCAAGCCATGACCTTGCCGGCATTCTCGCGGCCGACCAGGCCCATGCCCCAGCTCAAAGCCCCGGTTATCACCAGACTCTCAGCGCAGCCGAGCAGGACGCGGCCGAGCAGCAGCACACCGAGGGATGCCGTGGGCGTAGCCATGAAAGCAAGGGATGACAGATAGGCCACGCCGGAAACGGCAGCGATCAGCAAGCCCGCTATGACAGCGCGTTTCGCGCCACGTGTATCCGCCAGGTTGCCGGCCCAGGCCCGCGACAGCAGGGCGGCAGCGAATTGGCTGCCGATTGCGATGCCGACCACCAGCGGACTCATGCCCAGCGTGTAGTGCAGGTGCAGAGGCAGCACCGGCAAGGGCAGTCCGATGGTGAGAAAACCCACAAATACCGCCAGCGTAATCGGCAGCATTGCAAGGAAGACGTTATGCACCGCAGGGGATGCGGCATCTGCGGGAGAAGAAGAATAAGTCATGTCTTGTGTGAATTCCGTATCACGTCGCGCCGGGTTTTTGATCAGCTCATTGCGAGAAGCTGATATGCCCGCCGTTTAACGCGAAATTGATCTCCGCGCCAAACCCTCTGCCGCATCCATGTAAAGGATGCGACAGCGATAAGCGAATTTGGACCGTGGTGTCGTTGGACCTTGTTCTGTTATCAGCTGCGTTCGATCGCGACCGCGGCCGCATCGAGGGCTGCGGCAATATCGCGGACCTGCTGCTCGGTCAGCGGACCGCGCGCCTCGCGCAGGCGAAGCGCGAGCTTCAGGTTTTCCCTCGCGCGCATGATCTCCGGTGCTGGACCGCCGCTGTGCGCCGTATTGACGGATTGCATTCGCTGGAGCGCGTTGTCCACCGCGGTCTTGTTCGCGGCGAGGTAGGTAGTGCCGTCGGCGGTGATGGCATAGAGCTTCTTGCCGTCGTTTTCGGTCACGGTCGCGTGCCCGAGTTCTTCGAGCATCGTAAGCGTCGGATAGATCACGCCGGGGCTCGGCGTGTAGGTGCCGGCGACGCGGTCCTCGATCTCCTTGATGATCTCGTAGCCGTGCCGTGGGCGCTCGGAAATCAAGGCGAGCACCACGAGGCGAAGCTCGCCATGATCGAACAAGCGGCCCGATCGGCGCCCATGCCGATGATGGCCGCGCCCATGGTGTTCGTGTCGGAAATCGCCGTCTGCGAATGATCCCCGGCGAAAGGGTCCGCCGCGGTGCTCGCGGTCTGAATGTCTGTGACGCATCTTGTTATCTCTCTTTCGATGCAGTTTAGTTGTATCGTATATTTAGATATATCTAGATTAGATCGATATCCGTTTCAAGCCCCTTATAGTCCGGGATGTGATGGTTCGCTGCCATGCCGGCAGCGGGCCCTCTAACTATCTGATTTATAGTGAATATCGTTGGTCTGCGGCGAATAGAAGCTTTAATCTCCGCGCATAATGCGGTGATTATCCTTGCTTCTGCGGCGAATAGTGACCATATTTCCCGCGAAATCTGCGGAGATTAGATGGTCAACTATATCCGCCAAATGCCGGCCTGGCCCAACTTCGTCTGGAATCAGCACGGCCTTGCCACGCAGCTCGCAGCCGTCCGGCATCGCCAGGGGAGGCTGATCGGTCGCATGCAGGCGCTCGGATTTTCGCTGCGTGAAGAAGCGGTTTTCCGGACCCTCACCGAGGATGTGCTCACGTCCAGCGCGATCGAAGGCGACATCCTCGACAAGGATGCAGTCCGCTCCTCGATTGCCCGCCATCTCGGGATGCAGGCCGCGGCCTTGCCGCCCGCCGACCGCAATGTCGAAGGCGTTGTCGACATGATGCTCGACGCCATTCAGAAATTCAGAGATCAACTCACCGCAGAACGACTGTTCGGCTGGCATGCATCGCTGTTTCCGACCGGACGCAGCGGCATGAGAAAGATCGTCGTTGGCGCGTGGCGCGACGATACATCGGGACCGATGCAGGTCGTCTCCGGCGTTGAAGGCCGCGAGCGCGTGCATTATGAA
The DNA here is from genome assembly GCA_028290305.1 of Bradyrhizobium sp. Next base: position 26,766 of record JAQGKC010000010.1, on the reverse strand, counting down.
GCGCCCGCCGCCGGCAAGCTCGACGCGGAAATGAAATCCTTCCTCGACTGGTTTAACGGCGACGAGGATACCGATCCGGTTCTGAAGGCAGCACTGGCGCATCTGTGGTTTGTCACCATCCACCCGTTTGACGACGGCAATGGACGCATCGCGCGGGCGATCGCCGATATGATGCTCGCGCGGTCGGAAGACAGCCCGCAACGCTTTTACAGCATGTCCGCGCAGATCCGGCTGGAGCGCAAGGCCTATTACGAAATGCTTGAGGCAACGCAGAAAGGCCAACTGGATGTTACGCCCTGGATGGAGTGGTTCCTGGGATGCCTCGATCGCGCTTTCGATGGCGCAGAAAAAACGCTCACCATTGTTTTTCAGAAGGCGGAATTCTGGAAGAAGCATGCCGCGGCCCCACTCAACGACCGTCAACGCGACATCATCAACCGTTTGCTGGATGGTTTCGACGGCAAGCTCACTTCCTCGAAATGGGCCATGATCGAGAAATGTTCGCCGGATACGGCGCTGCGCGATATTGCCGATCTTGTGGAGCGGGGCCTCCTTAGGAAGAATGAAGGCGGCGGTCGCAGCACAAGTTATTCGCTGACTGAGGATTCCGCGCCATAACACCAGCGCGACAAATTCTGTTTTGCTGGATACGATGTAGTGGCCGCCGACCAGACCCACCGGCAGGTGAGAATCGCGGTCCACGCGCTGTTATGTCATTTGCCGTTATGTCATTTATCGTCGCATTCAATCTGATAGGTGATTGTAACAGGATGTGGTGTTAATCCGCGACAAAGCGGAATCAAGATAACTGATGAGGACGCCATGGACTTGATCTTTATTCTTGTCATCGCGCTAGCGCTCTATGCCATCGTTTCGCTTCGCGTGCTGAAGCAATATGAGCGCGGGGTGGTGTTTTTGCTCGGCAAATTCGAAAGCGTGCGCGGGCCGGGGCTGACGCTGATCTTCGTTCCGATCCAGCAGATGGTGCGCGTGTCCTTGCGCACCGTCACCATGCAGATACCTTCGCAAAAGATCATCACCAAGGACAATGTGTCGATCGATATCGCGGCGGTCGCCTATTATCATATCACCGATCCGGAAAAGGCTGTGATCGCGATCGAGAACGTCTACAACGCGATTAACCAGATCAGCCAGACCACCGTGCGCAATGTGGTCGGACGGTTCAGCCTCGATCAGCTGCTCTCGGATACCGCAAGCATCAATGACCAGATCAAGAACGTCATCGACCAGCACACCGAGCCGTGGGGCACCCAGGTGACAGCGGTCGAGATCAAGGACATCACGCTGCCCGACAACATGCAGCGCGCGATGGCCAAGGAAGCCGAGGCCGAGCGCGAGCGCCGCGCCAAGATCGTCGCCGCCGAAGGTGAATACCAGGCGGCGGTAAAGCTCGGCGAGGCCGCCGACATCATCACCCAACATCCGGTCGCGCTTCAGCTCCGTACCCTGCAGACCATGGCGGAAATCTCGGTCGAGAAGAATTCCACCATCATCTTCCCCGCACAATTCATGACGACCGTGCAGGATGCGATCGCGCTGCTCTCAAAGGACTCGGCGTCGAAATGAATTGACGCCGCTCATTCCCGTTCCCGGCAAATCTTGCCGTGGCGGCGTCCACTGCACAGTGGGCTGATTGATTTCTAACGAAAATTTGCTGGCCTGGGTTTTGCTTTTCCAAAGGCAGGGCTTGCGTCCGTGTGCGTTGGGGCAATCGAATGAGGATTGATCATGTCACACCATCATATGCTGCTGCCGATCGCCTATGTTCCAGAGGTAAAACCGAAGAAGATCGAGCCGCGAAAGAGCCGCATCCAGATGCGCGCTTCCGGCGCCATCGAAGATGCCGATGAGGCCGAGGGGACCTTTGAACCGAGCGGACCTGGCCAAACGACGCTGATCGGTCAAAAGTCTCCGCTTGATCATTTCGTCCCGATCGAAGGCGCCGAAAGAAAGCCGCAGCAACCGCAGGGACGCCTCAGCGAGAGCACCCTGAAAGTGATGCTGCAGGCGCAGGAACTGACGTAAGGGAGATGGCGTGAAGGACCGCCGGCCAGGCGCGCCGCAGCTCGGACGCGCCTGCCTCGGATTTGCGGCTGCTCAGGACGTGCCTGCGGTCGCGAATTTTCGCAGCATCGCATCGAATGCCGATTTGATGCGGACAACGGCCGGGGTCTTGTAAGGAAATTGCTCGTTGTCGTCATGGACCAGCATCGAGGCATTGACTTCGAACACGACGAGATTTCCGCAAGCGTCCAGTCCGCAATCGATGCCGAAATATTCAAGGCCGATGCACTGCTGGATCGCACGCAGCGCCTGATAATGTCCGGGATTGAAGACAATGGCGGGGTCGTTCAGGAACGCCTCTTCTTCCTGTTGCATCCATGCCTGGTTGGCCATGTCGGTGCTGACGTGATGTATCTTCCAGGTGTCAGCGATCGCGAGGTGATAGGGCAGAATCTGATCATCGACGAAGATGAAGCGATATTTCCGGAAATAACCATCGGCGGAGCGGTAGTCGACATACTCGATCAGATAACGATCGGTTTCGGCGCGATGCGCAAGGTAGACCGTGAGTTCGGCAAGGCTGTCGATCTTTTCGAAATCGTCGCCGCCATGGGTCCCGACAGGCCGGCCCAATACGGAGGACGCGGACGGAAATGCAGCCTGCAATGTTGCAACGGAGAGATCGGTGCCCGCCGCCTGGCGCAAGACCTTCGGAATGCGGCAATCCGGTATCCCCGCCAGCAGATCCGCCACGATGTCCCGCGTCGTCCGCTGGATCTTGCCGGGATCGTTGATCGTTGGCTTGCCGAGCCGGCCGACCAGATCGGCGGCGATCGGCAGCATGGCGCCGGCCTGGTCAGCATCGGAAATCAGGTTAACAACGACGTCAATTCCCTGTTTGAAGGCCTCGGCGTCGTATTTGCTTTCTGCAAATAGCGCGAGCGTATCGGTGTCGTGGGCGGCATCGCGGAAGAGATACTCGGTCGGCGTGTTGCCGCCGAACGGGGCATATAGCGCCAGGACTCGAAAATCCGCCGGCGATTTTACCGCCGGCCGTTTGATCAAAGGCTGTATTTGCGCGGCTTGCGCATACGCGGCCTGGGCGGCTTCGACGTCGCCCATCTTTTGCTTGATGCCGCCGATCCAGTACATGCTGTCGGCATCACGGGGATTGAGGGCGATTGCCTTCTGAAAACACTCGATCGCGGTTTCCTCATCATCGAGCTCGAAGTAAGTCTTGCCGAGCTGATGGCGTAATGCGCCATCCTGTGGGCGTTCGTTGACCAGCTCCAGCAGCAGCGCCCTGGCGATAATGTATTGCTTGGTGGTCATCAGCGCCTGAACCAGGTTGGTACGCGACGCCCAATGGCCCGGATTTAGTTTGAGGGCTTGAAGATAATACGCGATGGACTCCTGGGGCTTGCCGCTCTTGACGTGCACGTTGCCAAGATTGCACCAGCAGGACGTCAGCTCGGGCGCCAACCGCAACGCCGCCTTGTAATTCGCGGCTGCAAGCTCGAGATCGCCTCGGACCATGCAGGCATTGCCGAGGTTTGAATGCAGCTCTGAAATTGTCTTGACCGCACCACTGCCGGCCGCCTCGGCCTCGACGGCTGCGAGACCGCGCTGAAACGCGGCGATGGCCTCGTCATTCCTGCCGGCGTTGTAATATTCCTGCCCGATGCGCAGCTCTTGTGAGCCCGGTGAGTTTGCGAGGTCGGCGTCCGGGGCATGGGCGGCTAATGCGGTTGCGGTCATGGGATGCGCCTTTTCGGGAAGATGAATCAACCATGAAGATTCTTGGTAAACAAAGTCTTCTCTTGGTAAATAAAGTCTTGCCGCGGCCGCGGGACCGCGTTGCCGCGCCGGAAATGTGTTTCCGGGTATTTCGGGGGCTAGCGCCGGAAATATCCGGCAATGCCGGTCGGGATCTGCAAAACGCGCGAAATTTGCGGATACGCGGGGCCCGCGAATCAGCAGATAGTGGGGCGATCGAAAGCCTCCGTCAGAACCTGCTGATACCGTGACCGGACTGAAACAGAACGCGGCCGTGTTGCCCGACATTGCCGGCGGCAATCGCGGCTGGGCGCCCCGGTTGGTCCAGGAATCGAAACTGGCACAGCTTGAGGCGCTACTGTCGCATCGGCCCACCGGGGGCGACGCCATCAACTCCGAAATCGAGCGTGCGGCCTTGCTTGGTGCGCTCAACCGGCGACAGGAAGCCCAGCAGGCCTTCATCGATATCCTGCGCAGAGCGCCCACACATTTCAGCGCCCTCAACGAGTTCGGGACGCTGCTGACGAACATGGGCGCGATTGACGCCGCCTGTCGCGTCTACTCGGAGGCGATCGCTCACCATCCGGCCAATCCGATGGGACATGTGAACCTCGCCAATCTCCTGCTTCGCGCCAACAAGCACGCGCAAGCGCGCGAGCATTATGAGACCGTTTTGCGGATCGATCCGGATTACGCGGAAGCGCATCAGGGATTAGGCGCCGTGCTGTCGGACATCGGCGATCGCGCCGGCGCCCGCTATCATTTCCAGAAGGGTTTTCGCGATCATGCGATCTCAAGCCTGCCGTATCGCGGGACCAAGCCGCCGGTGGCCTTGCTGCAACTGGTCTCGTCGGGTGGCGGCAATATCCCGACCGCCGCGTTGCTGGACGACTGCACCTTCCTGACGTCGGTGATCGTCGCAGACTATCTCGATCCGTCGCTGCCGTTGCCGCCGCATCAATTGATCTTCAACGCCATTGGGGATGCGGACCTTTGTGAGCCCGCGCTGGAGGCGGCCGTCCGTCTGATCGCGCGCACAAGCGCACCTGTTATCAACGATCCCCATGCGGTGATGAAAACCGGCCGTATCGGCAACGCCCGGCGGCTGCGCGCCGTGCCAGGGGTGGTGACCCCGCGAACGATCGCCATCGCGCGCGACATCCTTGCCGGCCCCAATGGCGCGGCTTCGGTGGCAGACCACCAGTTCACGTTTCCGCTGCTGTTGCGTTCTCCCGGCTATCATACCGGACGCAACTTCATCTTCGTGGAGCAGGCCACCGAATTATCCGCCGCGGCGGCCGGCCTTCCCGGAAACGATCTGCTTGTCATCGAGTATCTCGATGCCCGCGGCAGGGACGGCAATGCGCGTAAATACCGCGTGATGATGATCGGAGGTCAAATCTATCCGTTGCATCTGGCGATATCCCGGCAATGGAAAGTGCATTATTTCACCTCCGACATGGCCGACAAGCCGGACCATCGCTCCGAGGAAGCGAGCTTTCTCGCCGACACGCCGGCAGTGCTCGGCGACAAGGCGATGGCGGCGCTTGAACGGATACGAGACGTGCTTGGGCTCGATTATGCTGGCATCGATTTCGGGCTTGGTCCCCATGGCGATCTGTTGCTGTTCGAAGCCAACGCCACCATGGTGATCGCACCATTGGATCCTGACGAGCGCTGGGCCTATCGGCGCGCGGCGATTGGCACAATACTCGACGCTGTCGGCGCCATGATCATCCAAAAATCAACCGAAGCACCGCAATCAAGTTCGGGTGACATTACAGAAGCATAATTAGTGGAACGTGAGTTTCGCACCACATTTCCTAAATCACTGATTCAGGAGAAACGACATGAAATTCGCATTGTTAGGCGCGGCGGCTCTCGCCGCGACCGCATTGGTAACGCCGCTGAAAGCGCAGCAAGTGATCTCCGATCCCGGCTATTGCGCTCAGTTCTATCCGAACGCCAATTGCCAGAATCTGGGACCGGGCAATCCCTATACCGGCAACTACCAGGCGCAGAACTGGCAAAACGGTTACGCTTCCATGGGCCACCCGCGGTGGCATCGCGCGTACCATCACCGCCACCACTGATCCGCCCAGGCGCTGATCAGCAAAGCAAAAGGGCCCCGATCGCATCGGGGCTCTTTCTTGCCGGGTGGTCCGCCGTCATGCCGAAAGGGTACATCCGCCCTTCAACACGAACATGTGTTACTTGCGTGTGTTACTTGCCGCCGCTATTCGGACCGGCGTTATTGTCGGTGCCGGGACCGACGTTACCCTGGCCGGATGGGTTGCGCGCAGTGCCCTTGTTGGAGCCGGCACTCATCCCGGTGGTCGTGCCGGACTTCATCTTGCTGGACTTCATCATCTTGCCAGATTTCATTTTGGTGTCGGTGGCGCCCGGTCCGACGTTGACTTCGCTCGACGCGCCGGGAGCCGGCTGGGTCTGTGCCGATGCGATAGCCGTGGCTCCCAACATGGAGGCGACGACGAGGGCTGACAGTGCAAGCTTGGATCGCATGAGAATTCTCCTTGGATCAATGATGCCGGAGTCAGAACCGGCGACGCGGATTTGGGTTCCGGATGAGGGCCGGTTTTCGCCGAATCCGATAGGCCAAGGCGATTCCGGCGTATGACGACCGGGCCTAACGCTCATTTAAGGGCGGTGCCGGAGGTACATAAGCGCACGCGCTATTTTCCACGTCCGATGCCGGCGTCATTGTCGGTGGATGGATTGCGCGCAACGCCCTTGTTGGTGACGGCCTTCGTGGTTGCGGAACCGGTCGTCACGCCGGGCTTCATGTTGGACTTGCTGGCGTCTGGCCGGACGTTGCCTTCGCTCGACGCACCGGGAGCCGGCTGCGTCTGAGCCGATGCGATTGCCGTCGCTCCGAACAGTGCAGCAACCATGAGGGCTGAGGCTGAGATAGCAAGCTTCGATCGCATGGGAATCTCCTCCTTGAATTATGGTTGATGAAGACAATTTGCGGTGCTGCTCCGGGTTCCGGGCGGCCGCAGTTTTTTCGCGCACAAAAGGAGGCCACGCAGAATCTTGCTAGTGTTTGTTGGTGCGGTACCGGACTCTGATACCACTAATTTTGCAGCGTACGGGAACGCTGCGGCGAGCGAAGGTTTATCAAGCAGAAGCCTCCTCTCCCAGGGCTTCACCCGACTAAAACCCCGCCTGCACGATATTCGCAGGCGGGTTTCTCAGGGAACCCGGCAATTCTGAAACATTGCGAAGGAGGCAACGGGCCATGAGCAACGAGACGCCTAACGACGATCCGCGCCAACGCACGGATTGGAAGTCTCCGAAGCAAACCGAGCAACCCTGGAAGGGGCCGGTTGAAAAGGAACAGAAACCGGGCGGGACGTCTGAGCTCGATCTGGAAAAATGGCACGAGACCAACACGCATTGAATAGAGCGTAAAAAGAATGGAGCGCAAAACCTGGGACATTCTCCCGCAAGCAAGGTCTGATCGCGATGCCCAGAGAAAACGATCTGGAAGGTGTGCAGGATCAAGGCGGCAAACATGGCGGCCAGAAAGGCATGCCGAAACCTGAGCCCAAGCCTCCGCACGGTCATGATCAGGGCATCGTGCGCGATCAAAAGGGAGAGGAGCAGCCGCGAGATAAGGAGCGCGCCCAGCACGTCAGCCGACAGGACAAAGGCGGCGACCCACCGGGCCAAAAAGCGTAGGCGCCAACCTTCGAACTACAATCTGATCCAGGCAACGAAAACGCGCGCGCTTCCGTGAGAAACCAGCCGCTTCTGCGAGAGAGTTCAACCGGCATGAGTAGAGCATTCGTAAGAGAACAGGACGACGATGGGGTTGAAGCCTTGCCCGATCGACCGATTTCCGAGCATCCGAACATTGTGACTGAAACGGGCATGGCCCAGATCGAAGCCGCCCTTGCCGAAGCGCAGGAGGCCCAGGCCCGTGCGCAGGCTTCGTCCGATCCCGCATCGATCACTGCGGCTGGACGTGAGCTCCGATACTGGAGGGCGCGGCGCGCGACCGCGCAGGTCGTTCCCACTCCGAGTGACACTTCGGAGGTCCGCTTCGGTACTACGGTAACCATCGTGCGTGATGACGGGCGCGAGCAGACCTTCCGTATCGTTGGGGAGGATGAGGCCGATCCCGCAAAAGGATCCATCGCGTACGTCTCACCGCTGGCCCGGGCGATGCTGGGAAAGTCTGTCGGCGATGTCGTGCGCGCCGGAAATGACGACGCCGAAATCACGTCGATCGCTTGATGGTGGAACGCTCTGCCCACGCGTGACCAGCTAGTCGCAGTATGCCAGTGTCCGGAACCATGCCCAGGCCTTATGGCGCTGGTCGGTGAACCATACCCATAGGTTGGCGAACCAGGGCAGCGTCATCAGCTTGGGTTTGACCATTTTAAAAAGCCGCTCAACCACCAGCAGACTGGCGGCATAGGCGGCAATGATCATTGCGGTCCCGGTCAGCCAATGTCCCTCGCCGGCGACATACAGGGCTACAATCTTCAACGGCTCAACCAGCAGGGTCGGCAACAGCACCAGAACAAGCGACGGATAGGGCCCCAACCGTTGGATTCGTCGACGTGCGAACATCATTCGGCGAGTCCTAATGCAGGGAATGTTTATCGCCGCGCTTGCCGTGCTCCGACGCCGCATAGAGATATCGGAGCTCAGTTTCGAGCTGGATATTTTCAACAAGAACGGCACGCAACGCCCGGCGCACGTCACCGTCCGCGCTCGCCAGGATTTCGTCTATGGCACTATCAAGAGGATCGTTTTTCATCATCCAAATAACCCGGGCGTTGCGCTGTGGTTCCGCTGGATATCACCGCCGGGGTGCGAGGTTTGATGCACCGGCCCTGCGCGTTCCGGCGATCCTGCGGAACAATTCAGTGATTAAGCGCCGTTACGTCTTCGGCGCCGCCATCCCATTGCGATGATCGAAAGCACCACGCGAATGAATATGATCAGAGCAGTGATCTGAATCCAGATGAAACCGCCGAGCTCTCTCAGCACGATTTCGATGCGATCGCCCCAGGGCGAAGGCAGCGCATCGCCTATGGCTTCGATGCCATGCGTTGCGGTTCGCAGCCCCCATTTGATCCAATCGGGCCGGTAGTAGAAGGCAACGCCGATGAAAATCCACGCCAGGATGGCCGTGACGATCCGGAAGCTGTGCACCTTCGCGTGGTGCTTCAGCCCCGAATAGTCCCGGTTGCGATCGGTGATATCAGCCATGTGCTCGCGACCCCGGTTCGGTAATCGTCGCCGCAGATGATTTGTTCCGCGGTCGATGGAACCAGCGCAAGGAACATATGTCCGGTAGGCAATTTGTCTTGCCGAGGTATCCCTCGATGGAACCGAAGGCCGCGAATGAAAGATTTTCCAATGCCTCGTTCTCTCCCGAGCTGATCAAGGCGATGGATCAGGCACTCAAGCAGGCGGTCGCCACACTGCCGTATCCGGTAAGTTCGACGCGCGTGCAAACCATCGCGGAGAGCATTCTCCGGAGCGCGAAGCAGGGTGAGAGCGACCCCAGGACTTTGCAAACGATGGCCTTGGTCGAAATGCAGCTTCGATCGGATGAGACGCCCTAAGATGAAACGCCCTGAGAAGCTGAATGGCAGTCAGCGGGGCAATTGTGCGGCGCAGACGGAACTGAACGCGCTCGGAGCCGTTTTTCCACTCAGTACGTAGGGTAACGCGATCGGAAATCGCGCGGTCCTGGAAAACTCTGAAAACTCTAGAGTAAGTGATGATGTCGCTCGGGCACGTTCTGGAAGAATCGTTTGAAATCGCTTGGGAATATCTCGATCGGACCGGCGAGATCGACGACCCGGCCGTTGCCAGCAGATATCTCGCAGATACCATCGAATTGATGATCAGACGTGGTCAGCGAAGCAGGCTGCTGCTTTCCAACCGGGCCATCACCGCTTATCAGCGATTCAAGCATTCGAACGCTGCGGATTCAGGGTCGGAACGGGCATCGCGATAAGCGGTTATATAGGCGGGCGTAGAGCGACGCGCGGTATTCCTGCGATTGGAGCAGGGCCCGCGCGTTCTTTCATACTCCATTTCTGATCCCGTACCGTTTCAGAAGAACGGAATCCCGCCCGACTGGCCCGAATCCGAGCGCCTGCGTCGGCTGGTTAACCCGGCCCTTCAGGAATTTTTTATCAAGATCCGGCCACCCGGGTTTCGGCTTCGCCGCGGCACGCTCGAATGGCCTCTTCGACGCTGTGGAACGGACGGCCTCCCGCGAGCATGGCCTCGATGCCAAACCGTTCGATCGCGTTCTGAGCCCGTGTCGATTCAAGCCGCGCGATGGCGAAATCAACGCCGGCGGAACGACAGGCGCCGATGGTGTCGTTCAGAATCTGCGCGGCGGTGAAGTCGATCTCGACAATGCCGGTTGCTTCGAGAACGATCAGGCGCGCCCGCTGCGGCGAGGATTGCAGGAGCGCCATGATATCCCGCCGGAAATGATACGCATTTAGAAACGACAGCGGCGCCTGGAATCCTGCGACGATGACGCTTGGTTCGGTCTCGCCCGGAATATGCGGACTGGATGGCCACCAGATCGAGGTGCCGGGCACGCGTTCGTACAGCGTGACGCGAGCGCGGGTCGTGCTCCATATGCCGTGCAGGAGCGAGAGCGTGATCCCGATCGCGACACCCTGTTCGATGGGAAGCACAATGATGGCAGCGGCGGTCGCAACGACCAGAAGCAATTCGCCCAACGACTGATGGTAAATTGAAATGATCTGGTTGACGCGGATGATCCTCATGGCGACGAACAACAGAACCCCGCCAAGCGCTGCTTGCGGAACGTGACGCAGCAGCGAGCCGCCGAAGGCGAGCAGTACAAGAACGATCGCTGCGGCGACGAGACCGGCGAGTTGCGACCGTCCGCCGGTCTCCGCCACGATAGCGGTGCGCGGCGGGCTGGCATCGACAGGAAATCCGCCGATCAGACCCGACAGGATGCTGCCGGCGCCGACCCCGATAAAATCGCGATCGACATCCGGCGGTTCATTGGAATCCGATACGAACGACCGCGTCGTCGCCGCCGTCTGCACCATGACGATGATGGCGACGATCAGGGCCAGCGGCACCAGTTGCAGCCATCGGCCAACCGGAATGTCGGGAATGGCAAGTGTGGGCAAGGCGACCGGGATATTGCCGAGAACCGTTACGCCGCGGCTTTCAAGTCCTGTGAACACCACGGCCGCGGCTGCGCCAGCCAGCCCGATCAAGGCCGCAGGGATTCGGGCGTCGATCCGCTCCGAGATTGTGATGAGCGCGAGAACGCCAAGGCCGATGCAGAGACAATAGAGGTTCGCCCGCGGCAGTTGCTCCGCCAGGGTCGCCAGGCGCTGCAGCATTGGACCGCTTGGCGGGGCCAGCCCCAGAATGGCCGGCATCTGCGAGATCAGGATATGAATCGAGATGCCCGCAAGAAAGCCGACGGTGACCGGGATCGACAGCAGATCCGCGATCCATCCCAGGCGGAAGATGCCGCCGAAGACGAGCACAAGACCGACCATGAGTGCAAGCACGCCGGCCAGTGCCACATAGTCGGGCGAGCCGGACGCGGCCAGCAAAGCGAGACCTCCGGCAAAGATCGGCGTGATGGTTGAATCAGCGCCGCTGGATAGGAAGCGGCTGCTGCCGAAAACCGCAAAGGCCAGCGAGCCCGCCAGAAATGCGAAAAATCCGATCTGCGGGGAAAACCCTCCCAGCCGCGCGGTGGCCAATTGCTCGGGAATGGCGATGGCGACAAGCGTGAGCCCGGCGACGACGTCATGCGTCAAAAACGACAGCCGATAGCCCCTGAGCGAGCGCAACACCGGCCAGCTGCTAGTCTTGCCCGCGACACCGGAAGTTGCAGAGAGAGGTGTACCGATCATGAATGCGTCGCCTCGCCAAAAGCCGTGGGCCTGTAAGAGCTGGCGAGCTTATCGGGAACTTTGCTTAAAGTCCTTCCGCATGACGGACAAGCCTGTTGGAAAGTTGGCGCATCGGAGACGTCTGGAATGACGCTTCACAGCGAAGTTCGTCATGCCGGGCCGTGTACTGTCTGCCTTGCGCCGACTGGTCCGGCCACGACGAAAAAATCGTTTCAGTTGTTAGAGCGGGGAGGCGGGCGACACTCAAAGCAGCAGAGGCGCGGCGATAAGGCCGGCGAATTCACTGAACGGTTTCGTGCACGTCGCGAATGGGTGTCTCCGGCGCGGTCATGATTTCCGCGACGACATTATAAGACACGTCGACAGCCCCGGGCTTGTTGGGATCGGTCGTGACGGATTTGACGTGCAGCGTGGCGCGCACCAGCCGGCCGTCACCTAATGTAATCTCGGTAACACCGTGACGCACGCTGGCGATCTTCGCCTCGGGACGGGGCCCGATCTGAAATGAAAACGGCCGGAGATATCCTAGGCGCATGGCGTTCACCTTCTTCAGAGCCGGTCATCATCAACCCCGCTCGTTACGGAATGGTTCCGGCGCGGGGAACGAATTCTAGCCCCAGCGCTTGATTATGGTTATGCACGATCGGTTGATCGACTTCTGAAAATAGAAAAAGCCGCGACCCCTTGAGGGTTCGCGGCTTTTCCGTTCAGACAAAGTTATTTCTTGGACGTATCGTCCTTTGGCGCATCGCTCTTCGTGCTGTCGTCGGACTTCGTGCTTTTCTTCGCGGTCTTCTTCTTCATCTTGGCATTGGCATCCATCGGACCATTGGTTTTCATGGAATCCTGGGCTGTGGGCCCGCTCGTCTGGGCGGAAGCAATCGAGACGCTTCCCACGAGAGCCGCACAGCATGCCGCAATAAGTAGATTTCGCATTTTAGTCTCCTGTTGGGATAATCGCCCAAGGAGAATGAAGACAGAGGTTTTCAGTTCCACCGCTTCGTCACATTGCCGTGAAACCGGGCGACACATCGACACAGGGGATGGCTGCACTTTTTTAAGGCGATTTCCATCCTGCTGAGCTGTCGCCAACCGAGGGAAAACAACTGGCTATTGCCGGCTCCGCAGGCGCGCCAGATCCGGAGGCATATTGTCCAGCACTGCGCGTCTGTCGACGACGGCACGATGAAACTGTTCGAAGGCGAGACTGAACGCCGAGAGATCGCCTTCTTCGAGCGCGCCGTCATCGTAGGAATTCAACGCTTCGCGGAGGATGCGGTCGACCTCGCGTTGCATGTCGTCCAGTTCATCGGTGGAATTCTTATCCCGCGCCTGCGCGATGAGCGCCAGCACACGGTCCCGCAATTCGATGGTGTGGGCTTTTTCATCTCGCTTCATATAGCTGCGGAACCAGGCGCCGGCAGATCCGAGGCCGGATAAAAGCAGCACCGTTGCCCAGATATAGTCGCTGTATTTCTCGAGGAAGGTCCGCTCCGTCCCATCGATATAGGCTGCAGCCCCGCGATGAGCCGGCAGCGCGGCATCCTTGTCGGTGTCCGGCGTCTCGATGTTGGCTGCCCCGGGCAATTCCTTTGCCAGTGATTGACGGACGGCGAACAGTTGCCGCGTGAACGCTCCCACCGCCGTCTCGGATAACGACCGTCGGGCCACGATGAGATGATTGACGCTCACGGTTTCGATTTTATCGTCCGGCCTCGCCGGCGCCGAACTGAAGGTGCTGCCTGGAATCTCCTCGGATTCATACAGCGGATGCCGCTGGGCAATCGCTTCCGACACATCGATCGGGAGAAAAACCGGTTCACCGCGATCGCGCGCTGTTGCGGCGATGGCTTCGATGGTGATCTTGCTGTCGAGAGGACCAACCGCCATGAAGGCATCGATAGCCGGATCATGCGCCATTTCGCTGATCTGGTTGATGGCGAACTGAACCACCGCGACCTTGTCCGGGGCGATGCCGGACTCGCTAAGAATGACGTGGAGCAGCGTAACGTTGGCCTGCGTTGTTCCGATCACGCCGATGCGGTGCCCCGGCAGGTCCGCGAGGGTCTTGATCTTGGGCGTCGGAGTTTTCTTGGATCCTTTGGCGGGAAGACCCGAAGGCGCCCATAGCACGACGACGTTCTTCCGCAGGATTGCGACCGATTGGGCATCGGCCGGCATCTCCAGATCGCCGCGGGCCACCGCGAGATCGGTCTTGGATGCGCCCAGCAACGCGATGCTTTCAGCCGCGCCATCGGTCGGGATCGGAGCAAGCCGGATAGCGCTTTGCTGCCGGGCGAAAATCTGCGCCAGCGCCTGCACCAGTTTTTGATCGTCGCTGCCTGAGGGGCCGACCGCGATACGAAGGGTCTCAGGCCGCAAGGCGTAGTAGAGAGCGCCCGCCGCCGCGACAAAAACGAATATCCCGGCAAACAAAATAAAAAGCGAAAATCGCCTTCGCTTTTGACGAAGCAGCGGCGCTCGGCTCGTTTCTTCGGTTCGGTCAGAAGAGGACATAAGTTCTTTCGATCACCGTCGCTTTAGCTCGCGGTTTCTGCCGCCCGCCTCTAGCAATCTATGCCGTTTCTCTTGCCCACGGTACAGTAATCGCGAACGGTTTTCCGGATGATCTTTGTAAGGCCGTCGGCGAAATCGTCATCATCCAGCAATTTACTGGCGGCGGCGGAGCGCGCGGTCGCCGGCGTTGACATCTGGCCGACAAAAATGGCCATATTCAGCAGTGTTATCGTCAAAGCGAGGACCAAAATCAAAGTAGCCCACTTTCCGGACATTCCCGCCTCCCCATCTAAATCTTAGCTGCCGACCGCCGAACCCCGATCAGAGCCGGGGGCTCGAAACCGTTCCGCTTATTCCGACCATAACAGATGAGGCCCCCGAAAGAGGCCGATAAATACCTGTGACGGCCAAGCCAAATCCTGAAAGGATGCCGTTACGGAAGTAGCTCTCAATCTGAACCAGAGGATGGCGATATGATCGAACCGAAATTGGAAGTTCCGGCCGAGCTGCGCGATTTGGCCGAAAAAACAATCGACGAGGCCGAAAAGGCATTCGGGATGTTTTTCGATGCCGCAAACAAGTCAGTGGCGTCAATCCCGAGCCCCGGAACGGAGATTTCCAGGCAGGCGCTCACCTTCACCGAACAGAACATGAAGGCTGCGTTCGATCATGCGCGAAAACTGGTTCACGCGACAGATCTTCAGCAGGCCATGCAAATTCAATCGGAGTTCCTGAAGAGTCAATTCACCAATGCCGGAGAACATATGAGACAGATCACCGGCGGGGTGATGTCCGCTGCGAAGGATGCATCGAAGCGCCAGTCCTGATGCGTGCATATCAGTCGACGCCTTGCAAGAATTAATTAGCAGGCAGAATTTTTCGTCGCGTTGCCAAATCTTCTTGGTGTGATACAAGCGCGCTTCTTAAATTAAGGAGCCGATATGGCCAAGAAGAAAAAGTCAGTGAAGAAAAAAGCAGTCAGGCGCGCATGGACTCCATCCGACGTGCGCGAGTTGAAGTCGCTGGCAAAGAAAAAAGTCGGCGTTGCGAAAATCTCGAAGACGTTGAAGCGAACCGTTGGCGCAACCGCAGTCAAGGCGCATCAACTTGGGGTGTCGTTGGATACCCGTGGGTGAATAATTCTCTGCCCACAAAATAGTCTTGCCTCAATTTACGCCGTGGATTTCAATTACCGCGCAGGTCCTTGACGGGCCACCGGGTGATATCACTCGCCGTCCGTTATCTTTTCTGCATCTTTTCTGCTGATCCCTGTCGGCTAACACCGGCAGGGATTTGCAATTGGGCTGTAAGGTCGTTGGGCTGCCGAGATGTGTCGTCCCTGATAACTGGGATTGCGGCTGCGATATCCCCGGGCAGCTACTCTTTCTTTTGACCCGACATCTCCACCACTTTTCGCCAGCGGTCGGTTTCGACAGCGAGCATGGCGCCGAATTCCCTGGCATTGCCGGTAATGGGGATAGCGCCGAGTTCGCTGAGCCGCTGTTTGATGGTCGGATCGGCCAATGCTGCGTTGATCTCCTTGTTGAGGAGATCGACGATCTCCTGCGGCGTGTCGTGAGGGACGCCGACGCCGTAGAATGAACTGGTTTCATAGCCCGGCAGCGTGTCGCTGATCGATGGAACCTCCGGCATCGTTTCCGATCGTTCCTTTGTCGTCACTCCGAGCGCGCGCAACTTTCCAGTGCGGACAAATTCGAACGAAGATGTGACGTTGTCGAACATGCCCTGGATCTGGCCGGACATGACGTCGGTCAGGCCCGGCGCCGATCCGCGATAGGGAACGTGCGTGAATTGAACCCCGGCCATCGCCTTGAACAGTTCGCCGGACAGATGAAGCGAGGTCCCGATTCCGGATGAGGCGATGCTGAGCCTGCCCGGATTGGCCTTGGCGTAGGCGATGAATTCCGCAACGCTGTGGACGGGAAGCTCGTTGTTGACCACCAGCACCAGCGGTATGCGGGCAACGCCCGCGACCGGCATGATGCCCTTTGCGAAGTCATAAGGCAGCGACGGATCGAACGATGCGTTGATGGCGTTGGCGGTGCTCGTCAGCAACAGCGTATATCCGTCAGCCGGCGAATTGATCACATACTGCGTGCCGATATTGCTGCCGGCGCCGGGCTTGTTTTCAACGACGAACGGCTGGCCCAGCCGATCCGACAGATACTGGCAAATCAAGCGGGAAAGTACGTCGGTCGCACCGCCCGCGGCGTAGGGCACGATCCATCGCACCGGTTGGACCGGGTAAGTTGAAGCAGCGCGCGCGGATGTCATCAATCCGGCGGCGAGCAACGCCATCCCGACGCGCGCCGCCGAGTGAAACAAGGCTCTCTTGCCGATCATCGCTGCCTCTCACATTTCGATCAGGCAGCTATCGCAGAAATCCGATTGAATCGCACGATGTTCCAGCCGTCGTGGTAAAAGTCCTGTGCGTTCGACAATTGGAAAGCCCGTGAATAAAGCGATTGCCGGCGAATTAGGCAGCGAACGCACAGAGCGCAGCCGAACGCGTCAGAACGTGAAAAGAATAGCGGCATACCACGAATACTGGTCGGTCTCGTTCGCGTTCTCAATGCCTCGCCGGACATAGCCCAGCAGGTGATAGGTGTCGTTCAGGTCGTAGCGAACACCGATGCCCACACTGGACGTCGCCGGTGTCCCGGCTCGATCCGCCGTTTGATGGAAAAATTCCGCACCCACTTGGAGTTTGGGTAGTAGCTGATAGGTCAGCACGCCTCCCGCCATACAAAAATCCTGAGAGCCGAGGCCGCCGATCTTGCAGCCGCCGCCACCGAAGGCGGACCAGCCGCCGCTCCAATCCTTCTGCACCCAAACCGGCAACAGCAGCGCGGCGCGGTTGTCACCTATGGTATTCGAACCGCTCGGGAGAAACACGCGTGGAAAAATACTGACGTCCAGACCAAAGCTGTCCTGGTGCAGGAAGCGGTATTTTGCGGCCAGCTCGACATTGCTCAAGCCGACGCTTGTCGGGCCACCGGTAGGACTATCGAAACCGGCAGGCAGCGTCGCGGTCAGTTGAAGATCCGGGGCCGCCCCATAATTGAAATCGATGCCGGACGCGCCAGTCGTGCCACCTCGCGTGCTGGTGCCGCTATTGAAGGTGTAGATTTCAAAATGGTGATAGTCGGTGGGCTCCGGATCATCCGAGACATAAGGCGGCCCCGCCAGAGCAGGCCGCATCAGAGCCATTGATATCAAAAAGGCAATTGGCCACGCACGCGCCATCAAGCACCAAGTCCGACCACATTTTGACCGTAGCACTTTGGAGATACAGTCGGAACGCCGTCGCAAAACTGTCGCGCAACCCTTTCCATCAAAATCCTGTGTGTGAGGCGGAAATCCTTGGAAATCCACGATTCCGTAGTAAGCCATTCGATGGAATGCGTGTATGGCAAACCAAAGTTTTGCGGAAGCTCCGGTCTCAAGTCACCTAGGCTCCGTCATGTCTGAGATTCGGAGAATGAAATGTCGGAATTGCGACCTGCGGCTCCGAGCGCGAGCCAGCCTGCTGGCGCCATGCACACAACCTCGGACCCGGTGCTAAGCAAGGTTCCCGAAGTCGCCCTCATCTTCTGGCTTATCAAGATTCTCGCCACCACCTTGGGCGAAACCGGCGGCGATGCCGTCTCCATGTCGATGAACCTCGGATACGCCGTCAGTAGCATCATATTCATCGGCATCTTCATCGTCGCCGTCATCGCCCAGATTGCCGCGAAGACCTTTCATCCGCTGCTGTACTGGTTTGTCATTATCGCAACCACGACGGCGGGCACCACGATGGCCGATTTCGCGGACCGCTCGCTCGGCGTCGGCTATACCGGCGGCAGCTCGATCCTGTTCGTGCTGCTGATGGCGTCGCTCGCCATCTGGTATCGGTCCGCGGGCTCCGTCTCGGTCAACACCGTCGTTTCGCCCAAAATCGAGATGTTCTATTGGGTCACGATCCTGTTCTCGCAAACGCTGGGCACGGCGCTTGGCGATTGGATCGCCGACACCAACGAGCTCGGCTACGAAGGCGGGGCGCTTGTGTTCGGCGCGGGATTGGTGGTTCTGCTGGCCGCGTATTTCTTCACGAATGTGTCGCGCACCTTTCTGTTCTGGAGCGCCTTCATCCTGACGCGTCCGCTCGGCGCCACCTTGGGCGATTTGCTCGACAAGCCCGTCGCCGATGGTGGATTGGCGGTGAGCCGCTTTTATGCATCTGCAATTCTCGTCGCTCTGATTGTCGCGTGCATCCTGATTCTACCGCAGAAGGCCGGCACACATCCCGGTGAACGTGAACAAGAAGCTTCATAACGCGCCAGGGAAATCCGATGCCGAAATGTTCGTTAGAGTCTGCCGTGCAACGCGGCTGCCGTGTACTGGGCGCTGGCCTCGCGTTCACATTTTGCTTCGGTTCGCTTGCCGGCGCAGCCGAGCCGGTGGCACCTTCCTATCAGGTGACCAAAGCAATCCCACTCGGTGGCGGCGAACGCTGGGACCTGATCGCCTTCGATCCCTCGGACAAGCGGGTCTACGTGGCTCATGGCGACCATGTGACCGTCGTGGACGAAGCAAAGGGGGAAGTCATCGGGCAGGTCGGCAGTTTTCCCGGCGGCACGCACGGAATCGCCATTTCGAGCAAGACCAACCAAGGCTACACCGACGACGGCAAAGCCGGCACCGCGATTGCTTTCGACCTGAAATCGCTCAAGCCGCTCAAGCAGATTGCGGCCGCGCCCGACGCGGACGCGATCATTTTTGAACCGATCACCGGCCATATCTATGTCATCAATGGCGACAGCGGTTCGATAACCGTCGTCGATCCCGACACGAATTCGGCTATCGCGACGATCGAAATTGGCGCTGAACTGGAGCCGGGTGTCGCCGACGGCACGGGCAACCTGTTCATCAATGGCACCGCCAAAAATGAAATCGTCAAGATCGATGCCAGGACCAACAAGATCGCAGCCCATTGGGCGATGCCGGCCTGCACGAAACCGCGCGGCCTCGCGATCGATCCGAAAAACCGGCGTCTGTTTGCAACCTGCGCCAACAGTGTCATGGTCGTCGTCGATGCCGACTCCGGCAGCAATATCGCGACTTTGCCGATCGGAAACATGACAGACGGTGCCGCCTTCGATCCGGTCCGCAACCTCGTTTTCAGTTCCAACGGAGACGGCACGCTAAGTGTTATCAAGGAAAATGACGCGCAGACGTTTGCGGTTTCAGACACCATCAAAACCACCCCCGGCGCCAGGACGATGACAATCGACCAGGAAACGGGCCGCCTGTTTCTGGTGGCCGCCGATGTTGCAAAGATCGATCCGCCGGCAAAAGCCGGTGGCAGGCCGCGCATCGTTTACGTGCCAAATTCGCTGAAATTGCTCTATCTCGATCCCGCCAAGTGACTTCCGGAATATCGCAGTCCGGCGAACCGCGGAAATTGTAGCTTTCCGAATTGCCGTGGTTTTACGGACCCGCGTAATTTATCTGGTTAGGTCGCGTAGCGAACGCGCTTAAGGAGTTACGGGCGACCCGATCGGCAGAGAAATGCCCTTCTCACCCGCAACTTCGCGCAACAGATCGGGACGATCCGAAATGATCCCGTCCACGCCCATGTCGATCATGTCAGCGATGTCTGCGGGCTTGTTGACGGTCCAGACCACGACCGAGAGCCCAAGGCGATGAGACTCGGAGATCAGATCAGGGTCGACATCGCCGAAGTAGGGCGACCACATCGCACCTCCCGCTGCTTTGATGGTGCGCGGTAGCGACTTTCCGTATTCGGCTGGATTGAAGCCAGCCGTCCATTCCGAAGCTTTGTCCAAAGAGATCGTCGCGTCTGATCCCTTCTGCTGGGTCAAATAAACCGTCGGTATTGCCGGGGCCAATTTCTGGACAAGCTGCAACGTCCTCCAGTCAAAGGACTGCACCATGACAAGGTCGCTAGATTTTTGCGCACTGAGAAGATCAAGCAGCAGCGTGACGAAGCGTTGGGGATCGGGAGATTCCTTGGGATGATTTGGGTCGATCTTGGTTTCGATATTGAGGCGCACATGGCGGTCGCCTGATTTGCGCACCAGGTCCAGAACTTCGATCAGCGTTGGAATCGGCGTTCCCGGCACCGCGTGTTGATCCGGAAATTGTGCCGCGTAGGCGCTGCCAGGCCGGATTTGACCGACATCATATTTTTTGACGTCTTCGAGCCGCAATTGCACAAAGGGAATGCCCGGCAGCGCGACATAGACGCCGTCGGAGTTGCGGGCGAGGTCGGGGTTAAGCCCACGCTCGTGCGACACCACGATCGCCCCGTCCTGGGTGACCCCGATATCCAGTTCCAAAGTGTCCACACCCATCGAGAGCGCGTTGGCAAAGGATTGCAGCGTGTTCTCGGGAAACAGCGCCCGTCCGCCCCGATGCGCTTCGATATCGAAAGCCATGGCTTCCCCATTGATGACAAAATAAAACGCTGCGACGACTATCGCGAAACGACGGATGACTACCATGGCTGGATTCCTGTTTTTGTCAGGAAGATCAGCTTTCAGGCGTCGCCTCGAATGGCCGGACCGCTTCCCTGTGAAGAATCCGCTCTCGGGTAACAGCCGAAGTACAACGCTCGCGCCGACGGGTTTCATGGAGTGCACGGCTTGGTGTGGACGGTGCCGCGCCGTGAGTGGACTTTGCAAGTCAAAGCTAACTTTCGTGTCAGAAACTGTCGCATTTGTCATTTGAAATCATTGGATACTTTGGGTCTGCTGGTCGTCTTCTTCTCGCGACGGTATCCGTCGCTGCAATTCAACCATGGAGGAATTGGGATGAACAACAAGCTTCTTAGTTGCCTCATCGTGGGTGCGCTTAGTACCACGCTTGCTTTTGCGCCACCGGCGCTCGCCTTTCACGGCGGAGGTGGCGGTGGCGGCATGCACGGCGGAGGTGGCGGTGGCGGCATGCACGGCGGAGGTGGTGGCGGTGGCATGCACGGCGGCATGGGAGGTGGGATGCACGCCGGCGGTATGGGCGGAGGGATGCACTTTGGCGGCATGGGCGGAGGCGCGCGTTTCGGAGCCATGGGCGGAGGCATGCATTTCAACGGCGGCCGTTTCGCGGGTACGCATTTTGCGCATGCTGGATTCTCGCCCCGATTTTCAAGGTTCGCGTTCCGAGATCACCGCTTCTTCCATCACCGCTTCCATCGCTTTGCGTTCATTGGTGCGCCCTATGCCTATGCCGCCTACGACAGCTGCTGGAGCAGAGCGTGGACGCCATATGGACTCCAATGGGTCAACGTCTGCGGCGACTACGGCTACTAGCGCTGATGAAGCGCATCGCGATTGATGCAACGCGGGGACCATATTGATCTGGCGAATTGCCGGGGTGATGCCTGACGCGTCCGTGGTTGTATCGGGTCCTGTCGCGTCGTGCAGCCATGGGCAAGGATCCAGACGTCGTGACGGTCGTCACTCGGGCATTTTCCGGCGAAGGGAATTCGGATCGGCCGGTGGCGACCGTCACCCTCATTTGCGAGCCTCCACACGCAACTTTCAGATTACGTATGAGTTAGTTTCTGACATGTATGTCAGCCTTGTGCGTTAGCCTTGCGCCTTTCAATTTTGCTGAATTCGGCTTTTGACCAGTCGTTCGGAGACGGAAGACCATGATGGGACGTCGCCGCCGTATTCTGGTCGTTGAGGACGACCCGGAAACCGCCGGCCAGCTCGTAGAGTCACTCACGGCCAACGGTTACCAGGTGGATTTGGCCGCCAGCGGTAACGAAGCGCTGAGCCGCGGCGTCGCCAGCGATTATGCCGTGATCACGATCGACCGCATGCTTCCGGACATCGATGGCATCGCGGTCATGCGTCAATTGCGAGACGGCGGTATCGCCGCACCCGTCTTGATCGTTAGCGCGCTCGGAGAAGTCGATGATCGGGTGCGTGGCTTGCGTGCCGGGGGCGATGACTATCTGGTCAAACCTTTTTCTTTCGTCGAACTGTTGGCGCGCGTCGAGGCGCTTGGCCGACGCAGTGACACCGTTGTCAAAGAGACCGTCTTGCGCGTCGGCGACCTCGCGATCGACCTGATGTCGCGGACGGCCAGCCGGCGCGGCAAGAACATTTCTCTCTTTCCCCGGGAATTCCAGCTTCTGGAGTATTTGGTGCGCAACGAAGGCCGCGTCGTATCCCGGGCAATGTTGCTGCAGCACGTCTGGGATCTTCATTTCGATCCCTCAACAAATATCATTGATGTCTATGTCGGGCGGGTGCGTCGCAAAGTCGACGACCAGCAGGCCTATCCGCTGATCCATACGGTTCGTGGTATTGGGTACCGTCTCCGTGCTCCTGGCTAAAACCTTAACGTCGTCGACTTTCAAGCTGGCGCTGATCGCGATCGGGACCTTCGGCGTAATCGTGTCGGCCATTTTCAGCTACGTCTACCTGTCCACCTCCTCCTATGTGCGCAGCCGATCGGATCGTGCAATCATGGCCGAGTATTTGAGCCTGCAAGGCGCTTACGAGCGGAACGGGCGCGACGGACTGATCGCCCTGATTCAACAGCGCATGGTCGACAAAAGTTTTGCAGACAGCGTGTATATCCTCGTCGATCCCTCAGCGGCCGCCCTGGCGGGCAACCTCAAGGTATGGCCATCGGCGGTCACGGCAGCAAAGGGATGGACAGAGTTTCGCGCGGGCGAGCCGTTGCCCAATGCGACAAACCGGCCGCTGCTACGGGTAATGCTCGAAACATTTCCAAGCGGTGATCGTCTGCTGGTGGGAAGGGATATCAGTGACCTCGACAGCTTTACGGATCAGATCAAGACAGCCGTGATCTCAGGCATTGCATTGATATTTGTGCTTGCGGGGGTCGCGAGCGTCCTGGTGACGCGCCGGACAGTAGGGCGAATCGAATCGATCAACGCCACCAGCCGGGCCATCATGCTCAGCGGCCTCGACAAGCGTATCCCGCTCCGCGGCACCAATGACGAATGGGATCGCGTCGCGGAGAACCTGAACCTGATGCTGGACCGCATCGAAACGTTGATGGGCGAGGTCAAGCAAGCGAGCGACAATGTTGCGCACGACCTGCGGACGCCGCTGACGCGAATGCGCGGACGGCTGGAGAAGGCCTATCACAGAGAGCGCGTTACCGAGGATGATCAAGCGCTGATCGACGATACGATCGCCGACCTCGATGCTGTCTTGCGGATATTCTCGTCAATCACGCGGATTGCACAAATTGAGACCCAGGCTCGAAGGAGCGCGTTCCGCACCGTGAATCTGGTCGAAATCGCCAGTGAGGTGGTCGAGTTGTACGATGCCGCGGCCGAGCAGGACGGTACGCGTCTCACAGTTGTCGGTGATCGAGAGGTGCTGGTGACCGGCGACCGTGATCTGATCTTCGATGCCATAGCCAATCTCGTGGACAATGCGATCAAGCATGGCCGCGCCGGAGGGCAAGTCACCGTTTCTAACGAGAGCATCGATGGTAGGTCGGTCATCTCAATCGCAGATGACGGGCCCGGAATTCCTGCAGACGAACACGCGCATGTTTTCAAGCGCTTTTACCGGCTCGAACACAGTCGCTACAAGCCGGGAAACGGTCTCGGGCTAAGCCTGGTCGCTGCCGTCGCGCGTCTCCATGGCGCGCAGATCGAAATGCTTGATAATTCACCGGGCCTCAAGCTCAAACTCTGGTTTTCAGCGCCAACCATTTAGTTGCGGATAGAAGCGCCGCGGCGCAGGCGCGACATTGGTCAGGAGGTACGCCTTCAGGCGCCCGCCTTGAACGGCCGGTCAGGATACATGCGAAATGCAAGTCCGGCGCCGAGCAGCAACAGACAGATCGAGCCGGCGAACGGCAGGGTCCAGCTTCCGGTGCGATCGATTAAAAAGCCAAACACCAGCGGCGAAATGATGCCGGCAACGCCGAAGCCGAAATTCATCATGCCGCTCGCGGATCCCGAGTATTTTGGCGCGATGTCCATCGGAACCGCCCAGATCGGCGCCACCACCAGCTCGACCGAGAAGAACGCCGCGGCGAGCGAGATCGCAGCAATGTTGACGTCGTGAACCAGCATCACTGGAATCAGGAACAGAAAGCCGCCGAGCATGCCGGCCACGATGACGTTACGCCGTGCGGCAGTCCGGTTGCCGGTGCGGTGCAGGATCCGGTCGCTCACCACGCCGCCCAGGGTGTCGCCGACCACGCCGGCGAGGAAGACTCCGGCTGAATAGAAGGCCGATTGCATCAGGTTCTGGTGGTAGTTCTGGAAGAAGAATGACGGTATCCAGCTCAGGAACAGCCACAGCGTCCAGCCATAGCAAAAATCGACCGCGGTTACCGGCAGCATGCGGCGAAACAACTTGAACCACGGCACCGATTCCGTTGCACTGCCTCGGCTGCGCGCGGGAAGCGTAGCAAGTTCCTCAGGGGTGAGTGGCGGCGACGTCGGTACATCGCGAAAGTAGCGCAGCCAGATCACGACCCAGATCAGGCTCAACAGCGCAAGGACAATAAATGCGCCGCGCCACGACACCAGCCCGACCAGCAGGGCGATCAGCGGCGGCGTTAGTGCATTTCCGATCCGCGCCGACGAATGCGTGATGCCCTGGGCGAAACCCCAACTGCGCTCCGGCACCCACGCCGCCATCGCGCGCGTCGCGGTCGGAAAGGTCGCGCCTTCGCCGATTCCGAGCGCAAGCCGCGCGGCGAACAGGCTTGCAAGTCCACCGACGGCGCCCGTTGCCGCCGTCGCCACGCATACGACGAGGCCGCTGACGAACAGCGTCAGGCGTGCACCGAACCTGTCGCCGAAATAGCCGCCGATCAACTGAAACAGCGCATACGGATAGGCGAACGCCGAGAAGGCCAGGCCGAGCTCGGTGTTGCTTAAGTTAAGATCCGCCTTGATCAGCGGCGCGGCCGTCGAGATGTTGACCCGATCCACGTAGAGGATCAGGTACATCAGGCAGATGATCAGCAGGACCGTATTGGAGACGCTGAATCGCCGCATCAGACGGGCGCCGCGCTGCCCTTGATCTGCGTGCGATGCATGACGCGCCGCGCTGAGTCATCAAATGGATCGCGCCGATGCATGGTGCAGCGGTTGTCCCACAGCACGAGATCGCCGACCCGCCAGACGTGCTCCCAGGCGAATTCCGGACGCGCGACGAACTCCCACAATTCGTCCAGCAGCGCCTCGGAATCCGCAAGTTCTAATCCCACGAGATACGCATTTCGCCGGCGGCCTAGATAGAGCATGCGCCGCCCGGTGTCGGGATGGGTGGCGACCAGCGGATGTATGGCGCCCGGCGACGTCCGCGGGTCGTCTGTCGCGGTGACGCCCTGGCGCAGATAGCCGCCGCTGTTGTAGGTGCCGTCGTGCTTGATCTTCAGGTTGGCGATCCGGCGCTTCAATTCATCCGGTAGCGTCTCGTAGACCGCATACATGCTGCAGAACGAGGTGTTGCCGCCGGTGGGCGGCACCTCGAGCGCGTAAAGCATGCTCGCCATTGGCGGCACGTCGAGATACGACATGTCAGTATGCCATACGGCTTCGCCGGCGCCGAGGCTGCCGATCGGCTGGCCGTTCACGGTTACGTTTGAAACGATGTAGATTTCAGGCAACCCTTCGACGAAGCGCCGGCCGGTCTCCTGTACCGGTGCCCAGTCGAGGTCGCCGAAGCGGCGGCTGAACGCGATCAGGTCCTGGTCGCTGAGTGTCTGGCCGCGCACCAAAATGACCTGATGGTCGTGCCAGGCGCGCTTAAGTGCTTCGAACTGCAATTCGTCGAGATTCCTGAGATCGACGCCGCGCACCTCGGCGCCCAGTGCAGCTTGGGTCGGACTAACCTCGATCGGCTCATCGGGGACGTCGCGCGCAGATTCACTCTCGACGCTTAAAACCATCGGAAACCCTCCAACTGCATGGACAAGTCCGGCGACACTATCATCACGCGCGGGATTGGGAAAAGGCGAGCGGATCACTGCATGGGTGGGCGAGAAGCCGACTGACCTCCCGGGGGCCGACGCCCGCCAAGCACGAATTGGTGATCAAATCCTAAACGGCCAAGGCGCTCGAGCTTGGCGCGCCCCGCTGTCCGGCCAGCACCGCGCCCGACCGGCCGGCCTGAATCGCTTGCAGGGGGCCGAAAAGCGACGTCGGATGGCAGGTTTTCCATAAATTCTCGTAGTCCTGCCGGTATTTACCCGGATGTTGCGGCGCGGTTACAGCTCACAGAATTCACATCACATTTTCTCAAGGATGGCCCCTTTCGCCCATCTATTCGGCAAAAAGCCTGCTTATGAATCAGTCACTGCACACTATCTGCATTGATGGTGGGGTTTACGGAGTATCCAATGGGGTCCTGTGTTCGGGCTGATTCGCGGGAGGCGGCAACGCTCCGGCGATATGGAACCAGGCACCGCGGGCAGCGGTTGACCTAATGAGGAGAGGGATCATGTACAACGATTCTCTGTTCAATGCTTTCGCCCGGTCCTACGAGGCCCG
>JAQGKC010000157.1 GCA_028290305.1 Bradyrhizobium sp. | reverse complement strand
TAAGCGCCATCTCTCGTGCGTTGCAGACAATGTACGCGCTGAATTCGCTGGCGTAGCCGCAACGGTTGCTTTCTCCGATCTTAAAGGGCTGCCGGCCTCACCGCTTGCAAAGAGCGCAGAAATCGGGTGGCAGCCCGCACGTCTCTGTTCCAGGCTCCATTGCATCGATCGAGGCGATTGTCAGTCGAGACGACGAAGCAAAAGAGGAAATAGAACATGTCGAGAGAAGATGAAAACAAGGCCATCGTTGGCCGTTGGTTCGCCAAGTTCTGGGGCGAGACGTGCGATCTCGGAATCGTCGACGAGCTTGCCGCGCCGGATATGCTCCTTCAATATTCGCTGCACGAGCCACGCCGGGGACGGGACAACATCAAGGCCTTCATGACGGATTTCCGTATGGCCTTTCCCGATCTCAATTTCTGGGGCGCCGCCGATCTTATTGCCGAGGGGGAGTATGTGGTTGGCCGCTGGGAAGGTGGTGGGACGCACACCGGACGCGCGTTCGGCGATTTTCTGGCCGGCGCCTTGCCCGCGAACACCGGTCGGAAAATGCGATTTACCGGTACGACTGTTCTAAAGCTGAAAGACTGCAAGATCACCGAGGAAATCGGGCTCGATGACGGCGTCACCGCGCTGCAGCAGCTTGGGCTGATCAAGCTTGCCGCTTAGTCAACGACAATCGAAAAGCCGGCCTTCCTGATTACTGTCTTGGAGGCCGGCAACGTCAGTGTCACCGTTCAATGTTGGTCTCCATCGCAACGGCAACCGGACTCTCGCGTTGCTTGTGCTTGCCTGAAACTCCACCGTAAGGGACTCCAAACACTGGCGGGATCGGCTATTCCTAGGACCGCGCCGTGGTGGTGGTGGAAGGCGCGACCCTTGTAACCTTTGTCACGGGGACCATCACCATGCTCATCATCGGCATTCTTCTCAATATTGCTGGGCTCGGCCTATTCTGTTGGGCAGTGTTCACGCTTGCCGTCTATGCGGTACCGCTTTTCGTTGGCACCACCGCAGGGTTCTATTTATTTCAGGCTGGAACAGGTCCGTTCGGCGCCATCGCCATCGGTTTTGTCGCTGCTAGTCTCACACTTGCGGCCGGGCAATACACTTTCTTGGTTACGCGCTCTGCCATTGTCCGTCTTGTCATTGGGCTGCTATTTGCCCTTCCCGCGGCACGTGCCGGCTATGATGCGACTCTCGCGTTTGCCCGCATAGGTGTTCCCTCTGAATGGTGGCGCGAGGCGTTCGCCGTCGTCGGTGCCATCACCGTCGGTGGCATTGCCTGGACACGTATGACGATCGCAGGGAAACCCGCTCGGGAGAGTGGTGTTGCGCTGGTCCCACCTCAACCGCCCATGGTGGGCAGCGGCCACGAGCAGGTGACTCCGAGGCTCCATCGTCTGTTCGTTTGGGATCGGCGCGGTAAGCCTTCTTCAGCATGACGGGGACCTCATGCCCCTCGCGCGCTTCGCTGGAGATGGGTGATCTCCACGGGAGACTTTGACCCAGCGGTGGCCCGCCCATGCATGGGGTTCGTTCTATTTCGACGACGAGGGACGCCTTTCTGCGCGCCACGTTATCTCTTCCTTCGCCTGGAACCAGGATCTCTTGTGTGGGTCGATCGATAGCTGGCACGTCTCCTAAATGCTGTTCAGCGCACGCGAGCACCTCGCCTCTCTTTGGCTCGATCTGGCCGAAGGCCGGCTGCGCCTCGATCGCCTGAACCGCAACGGCGGCGGCGAGACTTTCTTCCGCTGGGCTTTGCCCATTCCTCGCGCGGGTCAAGAAAGTCTCACCGCCGCCATCCTCCGCTGCGCTACTGCCCGAGTGGATGCGGCGTCGATCGTCTTCGGCTTTCAGATCGCCATCGAGGCCGCGGTGGTCGCGGAGCTCGAAACAAAGGAGAAGTGACATGGCTAACATCGGCTCATTCCACAGGGGACGCGGCTGATCGGGATCTATGATAGCCAGGTCGCGTTCGGGCAGTCGCGCGTGCTGCTGGTCTGGACCCGCCTGATCATGCCGAACGGCCGCTCGATCGCTCTGGAGCGCCAGCCCGGCGCCGATGTCGCCGGTTATGCCGGCCTTGAGGATGAGGTCGACAATCACTGGGGCGCGCTATTCAAGGCCACGCTGCTGTCGACACTGCTCGGTGTCGGGAGCGAACTTGGGTCTACCACCGGCACTGATGGCAATAGCGATGTCATCTCCGCGCTCCGTCGTGGATCCAGCGATAGCTTGAACCAGACGGGACAGAAAGTCGTTCAGCGCAATCTCGACATCCAGCCGACACTGACGGTTCGGCCGGGCTTTCCGCTGCGCGTGATCGTGAATCGGGATTTGGTGCTCGAACCCTACAAGGGATGAAAATGACCAAGCTAAAGATTGGCTCGATCGAAGACGACAAGTCCGTCAGCTTGACCGTAAAGCTCCCGGCAACGGTCTATCGCGATTTGACGGCCTATGCGGAAATCTTGAAACGGGAAGGCCGACGATCGACTGCAGACCCAACGATGCTTGTTGCGCCGATGCTGGCACGGTTCATGGCAACGGATCGCGCGTTCAGGAAGCTGCGTCGTGGAATTCAACAAACACGGTCAGCAAGCGCCGCCGCAAAATCCGACTGAGACAGCTTGGCTGCTCAGATAAATCGCCGATGTGAGACTGCATCGCGTCACGGGTTGCGGCAGGGCAGAAGCTTGTAACAAATTAGCGGCTAGACTAGAAAACCCGCATCAACGAGGCGACCTTCCGGAAGATTGTGCTTGCACTCCTGGGTCGTACGATTTTTTTGAACCACCGACCCTCGTTGCTTCCCGCGCGGATATAGTTCCGCGTCCTCATTGAACTGTTCGTGATCGGTGTCGCGAAAGTTGTGTCGGGATCAGCTTGAAGCGGATTGACAGCGCGTTCGGCAGGGGTTTTATTTAAAGGACGGGGATTTGCGATCCCCCGTCGAGGCGACATGCCCAAGTATCGCGTCCTGAATCACCAAGGACGCAGCATGTCTTCTTACAGCTCGATTTCATCCGAAAAATTGTATCGTCTGATCGGCACGCAGAATGCGCCGGCCCTCATTGACGTCCGCATCGACGAGGATTTCGCGGAAGACCCCCGCCTGATCCCTGGTGCGGTACGACGGTCGCATCGCGAAGTGCAGGACTGGGCATCCCGGATGACCGGCCAGTCCGTTGTCGTCGTCTGCAACAAGGGCCAGAAGCTCAGCGAGGGCACCGCCGCCTGGCTCCGGTGCGGCAATGTCGCTGCGGAAGTTTTAGAGGGCGGCCACGTCGGCTGGAAACAGGCGAAGCTGCCAACCGTCCCCGCCGACAAGATCCCGAAACGCGACGGGCGCAGCCGCACAGTCTGGGTCACGCGATCGCGACCCAAGATCGACCGCATCGCCTGTCCTTGGCTGATCCGGCGCTTCATCGATCCTGCCGCGGTTTTCCTGTTCGTCACGGCGTCCGAAGTCGAGACCGTGGCCGAACGCTTCGAAGCGACCCCTTTCGACATCGAAAATGTGTTCTGGAGTCATCGCGGCGAACTCTGCACCTTCGATGTGATGGTCGAGGAGTTCGGCCTCTCGACGCCGTCGTTGGATCGACTTGCGACCATGGTACGGGCCGCGGATACCGCTCGGCTCGACCTGTCTCCGGAGGCACCCGGATTGCTCGCCGCCTCGCTCGGCCTGTCGCGCATGTTCGACGACGACCTCGAGCAGTTGAATGCCGGCCTTGTCCTGTACGACGCGTTCTACCGCTGGTGCCGCGACGCGACGAAGGAGACGCACAACTGGCCTACCAACAAGGTGAAGTCGTGATCGATCTCGCCAAGAATCCGAAGATCACTGAGCAGCAACTTGGCTCCGCATAGCGGATGTCATGTGAAGGAGCATGCCACCAAGCGCGACATCACCTGGGGTAGGGACACACCAGGAGAACGAATATGTGGATGCGAACAATCTCTCAGGCGGCTCTTTGGCTGGCGGTTACGGGCTTTTTTTCACCCGCTCATTCCCTGACGCAAGAGGAACTCGTCGCCAGGATCCAAGCAGCCGGCTACTCGCAGGTCAGCGACATCAAGTCGACCGCCGAGGGTATAGCCGCCAAGGCAATGAAGAACGGCAAAGCAGTGCGGCTCGTCGTCGACAGCACCGGCCAGATTAAAGAGCAAAAATGAGAGCCGGCTCCCGAGTCCCGCGGGCGCCACTCAACGATGGAGCGAAGGAACATGAGATCAATAGCGATCGCGCTAGCTTTCGCCCTGTTGCCAGGTGAGGCCCTGTCTGGGCCTGCGACCGTCGACAAGGCGCATGTAAAGCAGGAGACGATTGGTGCAATTGCGCAAGGGACGGTCGTGGCACCCAAGCCAGCGACTGAGACTTTGCGCGGCATCATCGACAGCGTCGACCAGGGGAACGACACAATCAAAATCCGGCTGTCTCAGGACAAGACAGAGCAGTTCAAGGTCCAGGACGCCCTGATCTTCAATGCCGTTCGCTACGGCGATCAGGTCGAGGTCACCGTACAAAATATCGCCGGCGCCAAGACCATTGTGGGGCTCTCGATGGAATAGGCGGCCGTCGCGGCCTTCGCCGTTGCAGTGGTCGTATCCACCAAGGGACTAGGTTCGATCAAGGAGCAATGCAATGCGAAACACACTTATGCTGGCGGCTGGAATCTGTGCATCCCTGTTCGCCTCCGGTGCGGGCGCTCAAAAACTCGACTGGCAGGTGTTTGCGGAGCCCTTTGTATCCGCTGCCCACGCGCAGGACATCGATTGGCAAAAGGTTGATGAGGTGTTGGGCAGGAAGCCCGCGGTCACGGCCGACGTGCATCGCTATGGTTTTCCGCGGACCGATCTCACGGTGACGCTCGACGGAGTGACCATCAAGCCGGCTCTCGCGCTCGGCGGTTGGATCGCGTTCAAGCCCGCGCACGGTGGCGTTATGGCGATGGGCGATCTGGTGTTGCTCGAGTCGGAGATCAACCCGGTCATGCTGAAGATGATCGCGAGCGGCCTGGAGATCACGGCTGTTCACAACCACCTGCTGCGCGCAAGCCCTGCGACCTTCTACATGCACGTCGCCGGCCACGGCGACCCGATCAAGATCGCCACTGCAATCCGCGATGCTCTCGCCGAAAGCCAGACGCCGTTGACGGTTGCAGCTCCAGCAGCTCCGCCGCCGGCCGTCGATCTTGATACAGCGCAGCTCGACCAGATTATCGGCGTGAAGGGGCAAGCCAATGGTGGCGTCTATCAATTCAACGTGCCGCGCCGCGACCCAATCACCGAGGAAGGCATGCAGCTTGCGCCAGTGGGGCCGATGGGTGTCGCCATCGGCATCAACTTCCAGCCGACCGGCGGCGGCAAGGCCGCCATCACTGGCGATTTCGTCCTGACCGGCGACGAGGTCAATCCGGTGATCATGGCGCTGCGGGTTCACGGCATCGACATGACGGCTTTGCACAATCACATGTTGGACGAACAGCCGCGGCTGTTCTTCATGCATTTCTGGGCCAATGACGATGCCATAAAGCTGGCCAAGGGTCTGCGCGCCGCACTCGAGAAAACTGCGAGCACCAAGAGTTGAGCTTGCTTGAGGCTGCCATGCCATCAGCGTGCAACATGCGGCTTTCAATATGCCGGGGTTGCTGAAAAACGGAGAGACATATGACCCTGAATAACGAACGACGAAACTTCATCGCTGGCGTCGGCGCGGCCGCTGCATCCACGGCGGTGCTCGCCACGAGCCAAGCGCTGGCTCAAAGCAACCCCCAAACCGGAGGCAAGGCCATGCCGTATCAAGCCAAACCGATGTCGTTCGATCCCAAATCGATCGCCGGCATTTCGGAGAAGGTGCTCGTAAGTCACTACGAAAACAACTATGTCGGCGCGGTCAAGCGCTTGAACGCGATCGGCACGCAGTTGGCTGAGCTTGACTTCGCCAAAGCGCCGAACTTCGTCATCAACGGCCTCAAGCGCGAAGAGCTGGTCGCATCGAACTCGATGATCCTTCATGAGATCTATTTCGACGGCCTCGGTGGAGCGGGCAAACCGAATGGTGCGCTCGTCGATGCAATCGCACGCGATTTCGGCAGCATGGAGCGGTGGCGTGCCGAGTTCGCCGCGATGGGCAAGGCCGAAGGCGGCGGGTCAGGCTGGGTTATCCTGGCTTATTCTCCGCGCGACAAGCGGCTGGTCAACCAATGGGCGGCCGACCATACGACGACGCTCGCTGGCGGTCGTCCGGTGCTTGTACTCGACATGTACGAGCACGCCTATCACATGGACTACGGCGCTGCGGCCGCGCGATATGTCGATATCTACATGGAAGCGATCAAATGGGACAATGCTGCGAAGCTGTACGACCAGTACAGCCGCGAATCCTAGTGCGAAATGCCGCTCACCAACATCTAAAAGGCGAATGCCAGCGAGGAGGTCTGGTCATGAGAGTTATAATGACCGCGCTGGTAGTAGCGATTAGCGCTTGTGCGGCGTTCGAGGCCGCACGCGCGCAGACAAGCTGCAAGGTCTGCGCTGACCAGCAAAAGGCATGCATGAAGAACTATGCCGGGCCGACCTGCAAGTCCGAGTATCAGATGTGCATGAAATCCTGCAAAAAGTAAGGACCACTGATTGAGCGAACTACCTGTGAAGTGCCTCATCGCGGCACTCGCCTGCGGCATCGGGGGCGCGGTTGCCCTCGATGCCGACTTTGTCGCCGCGCAAAGCCTTCGGAAATTATCGGGCGCACAGATCCGTGCAAAGCTGGCCGGGATGCAGCTCACCGACGAGGTGCACTATCGGTTCGTCTATGACCGCGACGGAACGCTGCGAAGCTATTCGATGGGCGTGAAGAAGGTCGGCAAATGGGTCGTCGAGGAGGACGAGCTATGCCTTTATCTGCAGGAGCCGGATGACGGCTGTTACGAAGTGTCGCTTACCGGAAACACGATCGAGATGAAGCCCATGGGGCTGGGCGGGAAGCTTGACGGCATCATTCAGCCGCCAACGGACAACAAATAACGGGGACAGGCACAATGACGACGACGACTGACATCGAGCGCGGCCGGATCGGCGAGTTGGTGCGCTATTTCTTGCGGCTCGGCTGTCTTGGTTTCGGTGGGCCGGTGGCGCTGGTCGGCCAGATGGAGCGCGAGCTGGTCGACGGCAAGAAATGGCTCACCAAGGAGCAGATGCGCGAGGCCATTGCCATCTGTCAGTCGCTGCCGGGGCCGCTAGCGATCCAGGTCGGCGTCTACATCTCCTATTTGCGCGGCGGCTTTTGGGGCGCCTGGGCCGGCGGCTGGGCCTTCATCTTCCCGAACTTCGTCATCGTGGCAGCGCTTGGCGCGCTCTATGTCTATCTCGGCGACCTGCAGCCGGTCACCGCCATCTTCTATGGCGTGAGCCCGGCCGTGATCGCGTTAATCCTGCATTCCTGCTACCGGCTTGCCAAGCTCGGCATGGAAGACTGGCTGCAATGGGTGATCGCGGCGGTGTGCCTTGCCGTTACCGTGATCCTGCAGTCTGAAGTCGCGCTGATGTTCATCGGTGCCGGGATCGTCGGCATTCTCTATTACGGGAACATGTTCAAGCGAACGCCGGCCGCGCTCTCGCTCGCCGCCCCGCCGGTACTGGCGCAGCTTGCGCCCACCGCCACAGCCTCTGGCTCCATTCTTGGCAAGCTCCTGCTGTTCTTCCTCAAGGCAGGCTCGCTCACCTTCGGCAGTGGCCTTGTGATCGTGCCGTTTCTCGAACAGGGACTGGTGCAGCAATTCGGCTGGCTCGACCAGCGCCAGTTCCTGATTGCGGTCGCAATCGGCATGATCAGTCCGGGGCCGGTGGTCATCACCGCAACCTTTGTCGGTTATCTCGTCGCGGGTTTCTGGGGCTCCGTGGTCTCGACCATTGGCATCTTCCTGCCGTCCTTCCTGTTGGTGTTGATTGCCGCGCCTCTGCTGGCGCGGCATCGCGGCAATCCCAATGTGCAGGGCTTTGTCAAAGGCGCCTACGCCGCGGCGATCGGAACGATCCTGGGCGCGTGCATCCTGCTCGGACGCATCGCGATTGGCGACTGGCTGACGGCATTGATCGGGATCGCCTCGCTGACGATCCTGTTCCGCTGGAAGGTGAGCAATCCGCTCCTGATTGCGGCCACGGCTGTGGTCGGCCTGATCGCATACCCGTTGCTGCAGCCGGCATGGGTGATGGTGAAATGACAGTTTTGGTGAAGGGCAGGGGCAACTCGACCAATGTGAGGAGTAACCCATGACTAGGAGAGAAGTGCTACTGACAACCGGCCTCGGTCTCGTCCTCGTCGCTATAGAGGGACCCGTCGGCAACCAACTGGCCTTTGCGGTTGGTCCGGATCAAGAACAGGCGGAATTAGCGAATGCGTTGAGTGAGGCAAAGGTAAGCTTGCAGCAGGGCCTTGTCGCCAGCGAGGCAGAAGGACAGCCGATCTCCGGAAAATTTGAGGTCGAAGATGGCAAGCTCCAGCTTTCCGTCTATACCGCAAAAGAGGGAAAATTTTTCGAGGTCATCGTCGATCACGTGACCGGAAAGATCGCCAAGGTGGAACCCATTAGCGAAGGTGAAGATCTTTCCCATGCCAATTCGCAAAAGGCTGCGATGGATCGGGCAAAGGTCAAGCTCGCGGATGCGGCGCTCAAATCGATGGGGCAGGCGAAGGGACAACAGGCTGGGAATGTGCTCGTCGTGAGCGCCGTGCCGGAGCTGAAGGGCGATCGTCCAGAGGCCGCGATTGTTCTGCTGGCAGGAAAGCAGTTCTCGACTGCATCCGAGCATCTCGACTAGCTGGGCAATGTGGTGACGTACTGAACGAACAGAGGGGACGGCAATGTGGTATCCGTTCCGGATGACAGCTGCGGTGCTGGCGAGCTACTTGATGCTCACCGGCACCGCGACGACCGCTCAATCGGCCGACGATGGTCCGCTGCAGCTCGAAACCAAAATCCTGCTCGGCGATGTGCGCGGCCGGATCGATCACATGGCGGTCGATTTGAAGCGGCAACGGTTGTTTGTTGCCGAGCTTGGCAATGATAGCGTCGGCATTGTCGACCTTGCCAATCACAGCCTTGTCCGGACCATTCCCGGGCTGTACGAACCGCAAGGCGTCGGATATGAGCCATCGACCGATACGCTCTTCATCGCCAACGCGCGGGATGGTTCGGTAAGGCTGTTGGAAGGAAACGAATACAAGGCAACGGCACGAATCGAGCTCGGCAGCGATGCGGATAACATCCGCATCGACGCCGCAGCCAAGCACGTCGTCGTCGGCTTTGGTGACGGCGGGCTGGCGGTGCTGGATCCTTCAACCCGCAGCAAGGTCCAAAACGTGCCGCTGCCGGCGCACCCGGAAAGCTTCCAGATCGCCCAGAACCGTATGTTCGTCAACTTGCCCGACGCCCGCGCGATCGCCGTAGTGGACGGCGCATCCGGCAAGCAGCTCGCGATATGGCCGATGCCCAAGGGCGGCAATTTCGCGATGAGCATTGATCGCGATCGAGCGCAAATTCTTGTAGCCTTTCGCAACCCGCCTGAGCTCGCCGTCTTCGCCATGGAGGACGGCAAGTCGGTGGCGAATGTGCAGACCTGCGGCGACGTTGATGACCTCTTCGTGGACGCCAAACGCGGGCGCGTTTACGTCACTTGCGGAGCGGGCTTTGTCGACGTGTTTGAGATAAATGGCACGACTTATCGCCACATGGCGCGCATCCCCACGTCGACGGGCGCGCGCACGTCTTTGTTCGTGCCGGAGATGGATCGTCTACTGGTCGCCGTCCATGCGGGCCTCGCCGGGCCCGCGGCGATCTGGATGTTCAGGCCAATGCCTTGATCAATTGTCGGGAGGCGCGCGTGCTGCCTGCAAACTGCCGACGTTTCGGAAGGCTATCGAAGCTTCTCGCTTCGGTCTCCATCGCCACGCTGAGCCTGCTCGCCTGGTCCGATCCTGCGCGGGCATATCGCCCCTTCGACGGCACCGACGCCGCCGTCGCGAAAAAAGGAGAAATGGAAATCGAACTGCAGCCGGCCGGACGCCTGCGGGATGAGAGCGGAGCGAGCCTCATCGCACCGGCCACGGTCATCAACTACGGGCTAAGCGAGGATTGGGAAGCAGTCTTCGAGGGCCAGGGACAGACGCCGCTTTCGCCGCCGGGCCCTACGAGCCTGACGGCAGCGGGCGCTTTCCTCAAGCATGTGCTCGTGCCCGGCAGCCTGCAGGACAAAGCCGGCCCAAGCGTCGCGACCGAATTTGGCGTCCTTCTTCCGGACAGCACCGGCACTTCAGGCGTCGGCGCAAGCCTGGCGGGTATCGTCTCGCAACGCTGGGATTGGGGCACCATCCACCTGAACGCCGAGACTGCGCTCACCCGCGGCCATCACGGCGATCTCTTCCTCGGCGCTATTATCGAAGGACCGTCGACATGGACGGTTCGTCCCGTCGCCGAGATCTTCTACGAGAACGAGTTTGGAAAGGAGGAGACGTTCTCAGGCTTGGTCGGGCTGATTTACCGTGTGAGAGATGATCTCAGCTTCGACGTCGCGATACGTCACGCGCTCACGGGTGGGCATCCGGCGAACGAGATTCGCGCGGGCTTGACCTTCGGCTTCCCACTTTCTTTTTTCGAAGGTCACGCCGCGCAGCGCCAGGCATCGCCAATTTTGCCGCGATAGCCTCAGTGATCCCGATTGTCGGGATGTGCACGCCAGTCGCGGCCGACGGTTTCATGTTCCTTGTCCGTCGCATCGCGCCCGGCGTGATTGCTCTCGTCTCCTTGAGCCTTCCAATCGCGCCCGATCTTCACGTCTTCAGCACGACTGCGCTCACGGGATTGGTCCGACTGCTGAGGCGTTTGCTCCGCTTGGACGGGAGCGGACTGGGCTCGCGCAGCGGTTCCAATTCCGTCGCCAGCGAACGCGAGAAACAGTGCCGAAGCTGATAACAATGCCAGCGATATAGAACTCCTCATAGGTTTTCTCCTCTCTCAACCTATCACCAACGCTCGGTCGTGAGCTTTGTTCGGAGAACGAGCCCGTTTTTGCTTCCGTAATGGAACCGAGGGTTTGAAGCTTCATCCTGATTGAAGAGCAGGTTTGCTGATGCTGATTGGAAGCGGAAGTGGTCGTTCGATCACGCCGATAAGAGGCAGGACAACAAAGAAGTGGATGAAATAGTAACCCGCGCCAACTCTGCTCAGAGCAAGCCAGGTACCCTCTGGAGCTTGAGCACCGGCGTCGCCAAGCAGGATGCAATCACCCAGCAAGGTCCAGAAGAATATCCGGAACACAGGCCGAAAGCGTCCCGAGCGCACGGGGCTGGTGTCGAGCCAAGGCAGCAAGAACAACACCAGAATGGAGCTCAGCATTGCGACAACGCCGAGCAGCTTATTGGGGATCGACCGCAGAATCGCGTAAAATGGCAGTAGGTACCACTCGGGCACGATATGCGCGGGCGTCACGCCGGGGTTCGCCGGAATGTAGTTGTCCGAGTTGAGAAGAGCGCTCGGCTCATAGAATACGAACCACCCAAACACCAAAGAGAATATCACCAGACCGAGGATGTCCTTCGCAGTATAATATGGATGGAACGGGATCGTATCGCCCGCATCCTTTAGATCGATCCCTGTCGGATTGTTCGATCCAAACCTATGCAGGGCCACGAGATGCAGCCCGACCACTGCCACGATCACAAACGGCAAAAGGTAGTGCAGCGCATAGAACCGGTTGAGCGTCGGAGCGCCAACCGTGTAACCGCCCCAAAGCCAGGTTACGATGCTGTCACCCACCACCGGAATTGCAGAGAACAGATTTGTGATCACGGTAGCTCCCCAGAAGCTCATCTGGCCCCAAGGCAACGTATAGCCAAAAAATGCAGTTCCCATCATCAGCAACAGGATGATGACGCCAAGCCACCAAAGCAGCTCGCGTGGCGCTTTGTACGACCCGTAATAGAGACCGCGAAAAATGTGGATGTAGACCACCAGGAAAAACATCGATGCGCCCGTGGTGTGAATGTACCGGATGAGCCATCCATAATTCACGTCACGCATCATGTGTTCCACTGACTGGAACGCACCTTCGTTAGTCGGAACGTAGTGCATCGCAAGCACTATTCCGCTCGCAATCATCGTCACGAGCGCGACGCCTGCAAGCGATCCGAAATTCCAGAGGTAGTTAAGATTTCTTGGCGCCGGATAAGTACGTAGTTCGCGGTGCAGGAACGTGAATATCGGAAGCCGATAGTCGATCCACCGAACGACTGGGTTCGAGAAATCGCTTTGAGGTTCAGTTCCTTGAGTTTGCGACGACATCTTCATCTCTTGTTTCGAGTGCGGTCATTTTTGTAGTTTGTCGCAGGCGCGCTGCACCTCTGGCCAATTGATCGCCGCCATGAAAGCGTCGACGTAGTCCGCGGCCTTGGCGCCTTAGTCGATGTGATAGGAAATGCTCATACGTATCGAGCGCCAGAAATCGGGGGGCGCATTTCGCGCACGAAGAGAGTTGATCTAGTCAGTCATCGTCGTCGTCATCGCCGGCCCGCAACCTGCCGGTCGACGCGTCGACGGCAACCTTCGTAGTCTGACCGGCCTTTGACCCGATCGCCTCAAGATACCGTCCTCCGCGTACGATCTGCACGTTCGACCAGCCATCGGACTGCAGCTTCTGCCGCACCTGATCCTCGGTGACCGGTTGATCCCCTGCAATGAAGACCGGCCCTTTGCTGGGCTCCGCGGTGACAACCGCCACGCCGGCGATCGCCAGCAAAAGCAGGCCGCCGCCGGCCAATAACCACTTACGTGTCGTCGTGCTTCTCCTCTTCGTACATGTCTGCGCGTCCACAGGACGCTATGCTCCCCCAGGTTTTTCAGCTTGCCGGCGCGAGGGCGGAGCCGTCTCACAGTCGCGAGAGATAGTGAGCAAGGGCCGCGATATCATCTTCACTGAGCGGATAGGCAACCTCCGCCATTGCCGCTACGCCTCCACCAACGCGTTGGCCGGACTTGTAGTCGTGGAGCGCCTTGAGCAGATACTCTTCACGCTGACCTGCAATCCTTGCCACCGCCTTGGTGCCGGCAAAATTGTCGCCGTGGCAAGAAATACACCTGTCGGCAACGACCGCTTTTTTTGCGGCCTCGGTTAAGTCCGGGTGATCGTCCGGCGCCTTCGAACCGGGATTGCTTGGCGGCTGGAGCGAGGCGAAATAAGCGGCAAGATCGCGAATGTCTCCATTGCTGAGTTGCTCTGCGACCGGCGCCATGACTTCGCTCTTGCGCGCTCCACTGCGGAAGTAGACCAACTGCCATTGGAGAAACTGGTTGGGTTGCGCGGCCAGCGATGGCGTGTTCTCAGTTTGCGAGACGCCGTTGTCGCCGTGACATGCTGCGCAGGTCTCCGACTTCGCTTTTCCGGCTTCGGCATCTGCCGCAACGCGATCAGTGCCGGCTACGACGATAGCGAGGATGGAAGATACCCAGAGCGCGGATCGCCAACTGCCGAACGCCGAAACGCGAGAAAAAGTGGGAGGG
Organism: Bradyrhizobium sp.; assembly: GCA_028290305.1. The sequence continues at coordinate 6,267 of JAQGKC010000157.1, read as the reverse complement.
GGAGTGACTTGAGTGGCGGGCATGCTGCGTCCTTGAAGGAAAACGGACGCGATTCTTTGGCATGTCGCCTCGCGGGGAGATCGCTTCCCCGTACGCGCGAATTCGCCCACAAGATTTTATCTGTCAAGCGGAACCGGCCGTTAAAGACGCACTAAACGCGAGGGCTCACTTCGATTTGACCGGAGCGAGCACGGCGAATGCCGCGGTTCCGCTATTTCAATGACTAGCTGCGCTTCTTCAGTTGCTGCAAGTCCTGAGATGCTTCCGCCAGGAGCCAGTCGCGAAATGTCACGATCTTGGGCATGGTCGACGTCGCCTTCGGACAGATAATCCAATAGGTCTTCGACAGCGGAAGCGAATCCGGAAAAGGACGGACGAGCCTGCCGTTGATGAGATCCCAGGCCGCCAAAGTTGTGCGCGCCAATGCAACGCCTTGGCCGTCGATGGCCGCATCGATCACCATGCTCGCCCGGTTAAGAACCGGACCATGCATGACGTCGCCGTCATTAATCCCGGCAGACCGCAACCATTTTGTCCAATCGGTCCGGTTATCCAGATGGATCAGCGGGAATTTCAGGATGTCGGCCGGCTTGCTGAGCCGGCGGCGACCAGACAGGAGCTTGGGGCTGCAAACGGCAAAAAGCTGCTCAGCGCTGAGCTGGACCGTATCGAAGCCCGGCCAATTGCCGTCACCGTGCCGGACGGCAAGGTCGACCTCCTCGCGCGCGAAATCGACATGATGCAGCGTCGCCGAGACGCGGAGGTCGATGCCGGAATGCGCCTCGGCAAAATGACCGAGCCGGAGCACCAGCCATTTGGCCGCGAAGTCCGGCGAGGTGCTGACTGTCAGGACGCCGGTATTCTGACGCTGTAGCAGCCGTTCTGTGCCAACCGCGATGCGGTCCAGGGCATCGCGGACGACCGTGAGATAGTCGCGGCCGGCATCGGTGATAATCAGGCGTTGGCGTTCGCGATTGAACAGCTTGACTCCAAGACCTTCTTCAAGAGCCTTGACCTGTTGGCTCACCGCGCCTTGCGTGACACAGAGCTCTTCGGCGGCACGCGTAAAGCTCTCGCGGCGGGCGGCAGCCTCGAACGCTTTCAGATTATTCAATGGCGGCAGGCGCGGGCGCATCGGACCACTTCATAAGTAAAACTAGGGCAAGCAAGAGAAAGCATGATTTGCCGGGGCCGCGCCGGCTGAACTATTGAAAAGCTCCAAACCAGCATTTCACGAGTTTTGGAGCTTGTCGATGCCAATCCTGATTACCTGGCCGGCGCGTCAGAGTTCTCAACTTCATCAGAAAAACTGGGGTGCGGCACTCGCCGAGCGGTGGCGCCGATGGTGCCTTCGATGGGCGCGGCACTGCCAGCGCAAGGCGCTCCGTGATCTCGCCGACAATCCGCACCTGCTCAGGGATATCGGCGTGACCCGGGAGCAGGCGCTGGAGGAGGCCGGCAAGCCCTTTCTGGCGATAACGGACGCCTACACCCACTCCATTTGACCGATAGAGGATCCCATGTCTCAGCCGATCGTTTACGGCTTTCCCAGAAGCACTTTTGTCAACATCGTCAGACTGGTGCTGACGCACAAGGACGTGTCCTATACCTTCCACGATCTTGAACCGACGATGGGCAAGCCGGAGCACCTGGCGCTGCATCCATTCAACCGTGTTCCGATTCTGCGGCACGGCGACTTCACGGTCTATGAAACCAGTGCGATCGCCTCCTATGTCGACGAGGCGTTTGCCGGACCGCGGCTGACGCCGCAGGACGTCCGCGCCCGCGGCCGCATGAACCAGTGGATCAGCGCCGTCAATTCCTACTACTACCCCTACATGGTCTATCACGTGACGCACGAACGGCTCGTCTTCCCGGAACTCGGAATCGCATCGGACGAAAAGGTTGTGGCGCATGCGCTGCCCAAGGTCGAGCTTGGGCTTGGCGTCCTGGAGCGGGAGCTGTCCCATGGGCAGGGCTATGTGCTTGGCACAGAGCTTTCGCTTGCGGACTTCTTCATCCTGCCGAGCACGTTTGCGTTCAGCCTGACCGAAGAAGGCCGCAAGTTGTATCCGAAATTTCCCGCCTTCTGCCGATGGCGCGAGCGGATGGAAAACTTGCCCACGACGCAGAAGTTGCGGGCGATCCTGCCGCCCCGCGAACCCGTTCCTCACGCGCGCGAATGGGCCAACTCGCACCGGCCGAAATATTGACGGGTCGCGATTGCCATACGCCTGTGGCGTCGCTAGATTGACGATACGGGGATAGGCAGACTCCCCGCGAGACCTCGGTCCAAGCTCTGCGCAATGCTCGACGTTCGAGGAGATTGCGCGTGGACGGTCATTCCTTACCGCACCCTAATGTTCAATTCGTTTTCCGGTCTGGAAGCGAGAAGCTGCCATGCCCCTGAAATCGCTTGGTGTTATCGAAATCCCGAACGGAACGGACAGCGACTTCGACCACGCCGCGTTCGATCCCAAAACCCGGCGCGTCTTTATCGCACACACCGCGCGCGACTGCATCGAAGTGATCGATCACGACGCGCAAAGGCACATCGCAACACTGCCAGGGTTTCCGGGTGTCGCGGGTGCGGTGGCCGATGACGGAGAGATACTAACTACCAATCGCGGCGCCGCGACCATCACCTGGCTGGATGCCGCGACCTACAAGATCAAAGCCGTATTCCCATCGGGGCCACGGCCCAACGGCGCCGCTATCGTCAAACGTACGGGCATTGGCATAGCCGCATGCATTGGCGATGCGCAGCAAGGTCCGGTACTGCAAATCATAGACTTGAACGAAGTCACTCAGCGCGCGATCGATTTGCCGGGGCGGCCGCGCTGGTGCGTGACCGATGCCAACGCCGAGCGGATCTACCTCTGCATCCGCGAGCCTTCGATGGTGCTGGTCGCACGTCTCCCCGATCTCAGTGATGTCGTTCATTGGAAGCTGCCGTCGAGCGGCGCCCACGGCCTCGACATCGATCATCGTCGCAAGCGTCTCTATGCCGCTTGCGACAACGGCGCGTTGGTCGAGATTGATAGCGACGTCGGGAAAATCACCAACGTCTGGCCGATTGCAGGCATGCCGGATGTGACCTTTTTCAATCCGTCGACGGGCCTCGTGCATGTCGCCATCGGCGATCCGGGTCTCGTCGAAACCATCAATCCACAAACGGGCGCCACCGACCGGACCGTGACCGGCCGGGGTGCACACACGACGGCGATTGTCATTCCCGACCAGCTTTATGTGATCTCACCCGAACATGGCGGCGTCCTCGTTCTCGCCGATGCGTAACATCGAACTCAACCGGACGATCGTCTCCGTCAACAAATCCCGCGGGCCGCAGCCCTTTTATCCAATCGTCGGCCGACGTGCCGGGCCTGCGGGTGACCTGACAGGAGTTTGGGGCTGCCACTTCCTCACGCGCAAAGTCGACGTGATGGAGCGTTGTTGAGACACGAAGGTCGATGCCAGCGTGCGTCTCGGCGAAGAGGCCGAGCCTATGGCACGAGCCACCTGGCCGCGAAGTCAGGAGTTATCGCGCACGATCTGCGCGTGGACCGCCGTTCTCAGAGATGGCGCACCCTTGGTGCTTGCCACCACCGGTGTCTCCTCCGATAGGCCCGCAATCACCTCGGTGCGACCATTATCGGTGAGACCAGTCTTTATGGCGAGGCGTGTGATCCGATCGTCATTGATGGTGTACACAAAGTTGCCGTCGGCATCTGAACCTACAGCCGCGGTGGGTACCGTAAGCGCATCGGGGCGCCGGTTTATTTGCAATGAGACCTCCGCATAGGTGCCCGGATAAAGCCGTTCCTCATGGTTGGGCAAGTCGATCTCGGTACGCATATTGCGGGTCTCGGGATCGAGACGCAGAGAGAAACGGGTTACCTTACCGAGGAACGGCTTACCGTCGAAGCCAGACGGCTTGACGATAGCCGGATCGCCGACGTGAAGGTGAGGTACGTCGTTCTCTGGAACGTCGCAGAACACGCGGATCGTGTCGATCCGCTGCACCGTGAAAAGTGATCCTGCGGACGGCGTCGTCCGCGTGGCCGTGGCGGCCTGGACCAAATCGCCCCGGTTCACAAAGCGCCGCGCCACCACGCCATCGAAAGGCGCCGCGATCTGCGCATAGGCGAGCAGCGCCTTGATCCTCTCCACGGTCGCGGCGGCGACATCGATTTCGTTGGCCGCAAGGGCGCGGTTCGCTTCTGCAACGCCGAGATCCGCCTTGGCGATGTCCGCGTTGGCGTGCACCTGATCGAGCGTCCGGTCGCTGATGAAATTTCGTCCCTCGCCCAGTTGTTCGCGGTCTTTCAACAAGGCGTTCTGAAGCGCCAGCTCTGCTTTGTTGTGGTCTAGCTGACTGCGCGCGCTTTCCAGCGCACTTCGCTTGGATTCCAGCTCGGCCTCGGCTTCGGCAAGCTCCTGCTTCATTTCGGGGACGTCGATCACCGCAAGCACTTGACCCGCCTTCACGTGATCGCCAATATCGACGCGAACATCGGATAAGTATCCGGAGACCTTGGCGAAGAGATCCGCTTCTTCAAAGGCTTCGAGGGTGGCGTTGGTTTGGAGACGTTGGGCCACGGTGACGCGGCGCGGATACGTAATCTCGACCCGCGGAGGGTTATCCGCCTTCGTGAGATTCATTGGCGATGGCGGTGCTGCCAGATGCCGCTCGGCCAAGGCGCCCCCCGCGCCAAAGCCGAGCACCACTACCAAGATCTTTATACCCGTTCTCGTGAATTTCATTCTGCTTACCTCTTAAGATCCTTTTGGTGTCCGCTCATTGCGCTGCCTGAGCAGGATATTCAGCGCGCCCGTCGCCACCTTGCGGCACCAGCCGCCGCTCCGACTCAAAATTGCGGCTATGCGGGTCATCGGGATCGAGCGACGCGGAAATCGGGGCATGACGCGACTGGAGCGTGGCCAAGATCGCCGGCAGGATGATGAGCGTGGCGCAGGTTGCGCCTAGGAGACCGCCGATCACTGCCCGCCCAAGCGGAGCACTTTGCTCTCCGCCTTCGCCGAGGCCCAGCGCCATCGGCACCATCCCGGCCAGCATCGCGAAACTGGTCATCAGGATCGGACGCAGACGACCCCGTGCACCTTCTATGGCCGCCTCCCATGGTTCGCGGCCCTCGACCCGGCTGCGCTCGGCGAAAGTCACCAGCAGGATGGCATTTGCCACGGCCACGCCGATCGCCATGATCGCGCCCATGAAGGATTGAATGTTGAGCGTGGTCCGGGTGAGCCAGAGCATGAGTACGACCCCGGCGATGACGGCAGGGATCGTCAACCCCACCGCCAGGGAAAGCCGGAACGATTGGAAATTGGCGGTCAGCAGCAGAAGGATGACACCCACCGCCATCAACAGCCCTAGACGCAGACCTCCGAACATCTCCGCCATTGGCTCGACTTGCCCGCGCACGGTTACATTCACCCGATCGGGCGGCTTTTCCGTATCTTTGATAGCCTGCTGCACGCGCGCTGCCGCGCGTCCGAGATCCTCGCCCGAGATGTTTGCGCTCAGCGTCAGCATGCGCTGCATGTTGTAGCGGTCATATTCGCCGAGCGCTGTGCTGTCGGTAACGCCGGCAACATTGCGGAGGTCGATCTGTCCGCCCGACCGGCGAGCGATGGGGAGATTCTTCACCTCCTCCAGCGAATTCATCTGGTGCTCGGGGATCTCGACCTGCACCTGATAACCAATGCCGCTTTTGGAATCGGGCCAATAATTCGCGGATGTGTAGCGACTGGATGACGTGCCCGCGACAACCGATTTCGCCACGTCATCCGCCGTCACCCCCAATACGCCCGCTCGTTCGCGATCTACGGCGACCTTTACGGTCGGGTAATCGAGTTCCTGCTCGAATCCCAGGTCTCGCAGCGTCGGCACCTGTGCCAATTTGGCTCGGAGCTTGTCGGCGTATTGGCGGCTATCGGCGAGGTTCGGCCCGCTCACGGCCACTTCGATCGGTGTCGGCGCACCGAAGCTCATCACCCGGCTGACGATGTCGCTTGGTTCGAATGAGAAGCGTACACCCGGCAATTCCTGGGACAATTTCTGACGGAGCCGCTCCTTCAAATCCTCAATGCCGATTCCGGCACCGCGCTTAAGTTGCACTTGCAGCACCGCTTCCTCGGAGCCTGAACTCCAGAGATAAATCGTATTGATGGGGTAATTGGGCGGCTGGGTGCCGACAAAACCGAGGCTGATGTCCACATTATCCGGTCCGACCTCGCGCTTGATCA
>JAQGKC010000460.1 GCA_028290305.1 Bradyrhizobium sp. | reverse complement strand
CAAGCCAGCGCAGACAGGCCTCGGCGTTGGCGACAACGGCGGCGAGCGGCTGGTTCACTTCATGGGCGATGGAGGCCGTCAGTTCGCCCAGCGTCGTCACACGCGTTACATGCGCAAGTTCCGCCTGCGCCTCGCGAAGCGCCCGCTCGGCATGATCTGCGCGGATCGTTGCAGTAATATCGGTGCCAGTGCCCCGATAGCCGAGGAAATTGCTGTTCGTGTCGAAAAATGGCTTGCCGCTTGAATGAACGTAAATCGTAGATCCAGTTCTGCTTGCGGTACTGTACACGAAATCGCGAAACGGCTGATGTGCGTCGAGCATCGCCCGGTGCAGCCGCCATTTTTCGGGCTCCGATTCGACATCAGTTGCGAGATCCCAGCGAGCCAGGCCAATGAGGCTCGAGGGCGAGATGCCAACGGCGCTGAGGTGGTCCGATATGCGGGTGACCCGGTGGTCCGGCCCAGTCTCCCAGAGCCAGTCGGAGGCCGTCTCGGCATAGTCGCGAAAGCGCTGCTCGCTCTCGCGAAGCGCCACCTCGGTCCGCTTGCGGTCCTCGATGTCGGTAGACGACCCGTACCATTTGACAATGTTACCCAACTCATCGCGCAGCGGCTCGGCGCGGAACAAAAACCAGCGATATTCACCATCGAAGCGCCGAAGCCGAGCTTCAAGCCCGCCCCGCATACCGGACTCCCGTATTGCGCTCCACTTCTGCAACATGCCCTTCTTGTCGTCAGGATGAAAAGCGCGAGGCCAACCGGTTTCGGTTTGGTCCAATGAGAGGCCGGTGTAGTCGAGGGCTGGTTGATTAAGAAAGTCGGGGATCCCTTCCGGTCCGGCGCGCCAGACCAGCGTCGGGATCGTATCGATGACCAGCCGAAGCCGATCCTCGGATTTCTTGATTTCGTCAAAGGCCTTTTGCAGCGTCTCGTTTGCGAGGTGCTGCTCGGTGACATCGATGTGCGTACCAACCAGCTCGATCACTTCACCGTCACCACCGACGAGAGGGTGTCCCACGGAATGTACGTATCTTACCGAACCGTCCGGAAGCGCTATGCGAAAATCGACTTCGAAGTCCGCTTTCTCTCGAACAGCCTGCTGCGCCATTTCGATAACCCGGTCCCTGTCCTCGGGGAGAATACGGTCCTGGAAGGGTTGCGGTGACACAGCGTCCTTTTTCGGATCGAGCCCAAACAGGTTGTACACTTCGGGCGACCGATACACGAACTCTCGACTGCGCACATCCCAGGCCCAGCTGCTTGTATGACTCAAACGCTGGGCTTCCGCCAAATACGCCTCGCTGCGTCTCAGCTTACGCTCCGCTTCCTTTGCAACCGTAACATCCGTTACCGCCCCGAGAAATTCAATGCTACCCGCTGCATCTCTGATCGCGCGGGCTACGGCGTGGATATATTTCACCGAGCCGTCCGGCGTCAGCAGTCGATATTCATGATCGAAATCCTCTCCGGCGCTGGAGGCATGATCGATGGTCTTTTGCACAGCAGCGCGATCTTCCGGGTGGGTACGCTGGACGATGAATTCCACAGTCGGTTTCGTCGTTCGATCACACTGGAAGATTCGGAAGGTTTCGTCTGACCAGAAGATTTCTCCGCTGGAGACATTCCATCCAAGGCTTCCGGTACGGTTCAATTTCTGCGCTTCGGTCAGATACATTTCGCTATGCAGGCGCGCGGATTCAATCCGCTTTTGATGCTCCATCGCTACCCGCAGGTCATCGCCCGAACGCCGAAGATCTTCTGTTGCTTTCCTTTGCGCCGAGATCACGAATGCAACAAAGAGAGATGTAATGGAAAACAGGATCAGACGCGGCACCTCCGAAATATCCAGATCGAATAAATTATCCTTCCAAGTAAATGAATTGATTGGGGGCACCAAGTAATAATGGAAAGCTGAAAGGGCGAGTGCAATCGCCAACAATGCCGGGCCGAAGCCTCCAAACCACGCAGCGAAAATAACGGCGCAAAGCATCGACGATGCGATGGGCTCAGCATGCAGTAAATGTGTTATAAGTCCCGCAGCAATTATCGCCACGGCGACCGACAAAGCCGCCATTGCATAGTAAGAGATCGTCGGTGGCTTTGGCCACCGTTGAGGGAGACCAGGTTTAGTCATTCTCCTTGCTCATCCCGCTTAAGTTGATGGGACTGTTGACGGCTGCCGAGTCCTGTCACGGCGCCGCGCGCCTGTAGGCGGGCGGGGTAAATTGAAACGTCCTATCAGGCCCAACATTTCTGCAAGCTGAGCGGCCGATCAAGAAGAGCAGCACGATCACAATCAAATAGCCGAAGGCGGCCGAGGCGAGGTCGACGCGAAGCCAATACAAAACCAAGGTCCCCAATGCCAGCGCAACGCCGCTGAGGAAAAACTGCGCCGCTGAATTCCAGAAATTCGCGATCTGGTTACGCATCATTCGCGGAGCGTCCCGGGTCCCTCCAGCGAGCAAGATTAGAACATTTTGGAGGAAAATTGGCAATTCGATTGCGCCCTCAGCGGGCCCTACGGATGCGGTTCCCTGGATCGAAGTTGCGCCGCGCGGGGCCGCCCATCGAGAGTCAGGGCCAGCCGTTGGCCAAGGGCGCGAACCGATCGCCCAATCGGCGCAAGCTCGAACCAAACACCGCAATCTCGCGCAAGCAGTTTTATCTGAAAGCGCACACGCTCTATCTGTCTGCGCAGGATCGATGCGAGCTAATTAGGAGCCGTGCCGTTATGGCCCGGTTCGCTTCGTCGATCACCACGAACCCAGACCTCCTCCCTGTCGGTTTCGTTTGGCTTAGGCATTCGGGCCGGTGGCTTTGGGCCACCGGCCTTCTTTTGGCTCGATTATGGACCCTCGCCGGCTTGTGACGCTGAGAGGTGCGTTATGGCGCCGCGCCCTCGGCATCCCGCCTCAATTCGAAGTGAATTTTTAAACCCCAATTTAATGGCTCTCTACTCAGCCCCCACCTAATTTCGTAGCACCCGCTTTCGAAAGCGATCCGGAATTTGCAAGGACGTCTCTTGGTTAAAGACATTCTCGCGGTGCTTTGATCTTGGCGGCACGTGATTCCAGTCCAAATCCCGATGGGAGAACGCTATGGATATGAAATCCGAAAATTGGTCCGGTACAGCTGCGCTCCCCGTTGGTCTGATCATTCGACAAAAAGATCCGAACAATCTCGAAATGCCATTCGATCAGCTCGGTGATTTCATCACGCCGGCCGATCGGTTCTACATACGCAGTCATTTCCCTACGCCGGAGCTGGATCCTGCGGCCTATCGGCTGTCGGTAGAGGGTGCAGTGCGTAGCGAACTAAGCCTGAGTTACGCCAATATCCGCGCCATGCCTTCGCGGACATGCATCGCCACCCTGGAATGCGCTGGCAACAGCCGGGTATTCCTGGTGCCGCCGGTACCGGGCGCACAATGGGAGCTCGGGGCGGTCGGTAATGCTGAATGGACCGGTGTTCCACTTTCCGTGCTGCTGGAGTCCGCCGGACTGGCCGATGATGTGTGCGAGATAGTTCTGGAAGGCGCTGATCGCGGCATACCGAAGGAGGAGCCGAAGCCGCCGGGTCCAATCTCCTATGTCCGTAGCATCTCGAGGACGCGGGCGATGGAGTCCGATGTGCTGATCGCCTACCAGATGAACGGGCAATATCTGACGCCCGATCATGGCTATCCGCTGCGCGTCATTGTGCCGGGACATTACGGCATGGCGTCGGTGAAGTGGCTGACCAACATTGTTGCGACCACGCAACCCTTCCAGGGCTACTGGCAGACGTCGGACTACGGCTATTGGGACGATTCCGCGGGAGTGCCAATTCGCCGGCCGCTCGCGGAGATGAAACTGAAGTCCCAGATCGCACGCCCCCGTGTGTACGAGAGGCTCGAACCCAATCGCCCCTATACCATTTTCGGTGCAGCTTGGGCGGGGAGCACTGATGTCACCGAGATCTGGATCAGCCTTGATGGAGGCGCGTCGTGGACTCAGGGCGATTTCCTCGACCCAGTAAACCGGCACGCATGGCGCCGCTGGAAATATGATTGGATCACGCCGATGCAGCCGGGCCGCTATACGCTGATGGCACGTGCGAGGGGAGCGGACCAACGTGCCCAGCCGCATAGTCACAATCCAAATTTTGGCAGCTATGTGATCGATCACCCGTTGCCAATTGAGATCTTTGTAACCGCGCTTTGAATTGCTGGCCACACCGAGCACCCCGAAAACTTGGAAAGACTTGGAGAAAGACTTGGAGAAAGTCTTGGAGAAAGTCTTGGAGAAAGTCTTGGAGAAAATCTTGGTGAAAACCTTGGAGAAAGATGGGATGCAAAAGGCAAACACCATAAACCTCCGTATAACTTTCCGATTCCTTTCGATATCGGACACTTACCCACGTACAATTGAACGCTCGATCTCAATCATTACTCTCGATACTAATCTGAAGGAGTGGATTGCAGCTGGCAAAATGTCCGCGATCCCGGCCAAAAAGATTGAGCGCAACTGCGAAATCCCGACGGTCGGAATCGCGTATGCGCCCTGCCGACAAACGACACTTATGACGGCGAAGAAATCTACTGCTTCGCCTTCGGAGGCGGCACATGAAAGTCAAACTCTGTGCGCGGTGTCCCTATACGCCGCGAGACTTGACAGGCCACTACGATCCAGAAGCCGCACTTCACGCGTGCGCAAAGTGCGACGGCGAACAAAGGGTTCCTATGCGCACCAGGCCCTACCCACGCGAAGCCCACAGGAGGCGAAAATGCTCAACGGTCCCCAAAATCTTCGGATTAACGCAGCGAAGCGATGCGCCATCTGTGACGGAAAGTTTGGTCTCATCCGCCACTACTCCTGGCGAACCGCCCTCTGTTCAAAGAAATGCGCTGATCGCTTCAAGGCCCGCCAGAAGGGCGACCGCAGATGGTTACTGCGACTTCAAGCTGCCTGACAAACAGTTGCAGTGAGAGTCATGCGGAAATTTCCCGCAGTTTAGGATTTCGAAACAAGTAGGCTGCGCAATGAACCTTCAATGCAAACTCCTCTTATGGAGCTGTCTTTGTTGCCTATTGGCGACGCGAGTCCAAGCGCAACAAGATGGACCAAGCCAGGGTGCGTTGCACCACCATCCTCCACAGGATCGGCTCCTGCATGAAAGGTTTTATTCAAAATGGCACATGCCCGACAATCCTTCCGTTAGCTGTTGCAATGAGGCAGACTGTTACCCAACTGAAATCAAGTACGTTGACGGCGAGATCTACGCAAAACGCAGAGAAGATGGGAAGTACATCCCCGTTCCGCCTCAAAAGGTAGAGCGGAATCGCGACAATCCCGATGGCAGAAACCACCTCTGCGCGCCTCCACCCAGTGTCTTCCACCCATCCGATACCGTGTTCTGCTTCGCATTGGGAGGCGCCACATGAGATTCATATTGGTGAATGGCAGGACACCCTGCCCGCAATCTTTCTGTGTGCTGTGTTGTGAGCCAATCGGGGCGAGCTATCTGCGCGAAATCGGGACGCGGCTCTCCTACTGCGACCATGATTGCTACGCCGATCACTGCCAAAAGGCCATCATGGCTCTCGAAAATCATGCGAGAGCATCATGAATAGCCATCTTAACTTAACGTCAGCCCCACACGGCGGCGCGAACATGGGCGGACGACGATTCTCTGGATAAACGACGCATGCCGACGGCTGGACCATACTGCCGATATTTGCACGAGCGCAGCTTTGCATGTTGGGGCAAAGCGGGCCCCATCGCAGCAATACAGATAAAGTCGTTTCCAGTCGGACGGATAAAGTTCTGTCCAAAGGGTCCGCTGGCGCGTCCGCTTTGGAGACTTGCATGAACTATGACACGTTTTTCGCCACCGCCTTGGGCCGGCTGAGGAATGAGCAGCGCTATCGCGTCTTCGCGGATCTTGAGCGCATCGTTGGTCGCTTCCCGCACGCCATCTGGCACTCTCCAGGCGGTCGGCGCGAGGTGGTGATCTGGTGCTCGAACGATTATCTCGGGATGGGCCAGCACCCGAAGGTGATTGAGGCCATGGCGACCACGGCAGCCCGCCTTGGCGCCGGGGCCGGCGGCACCCGAAACATCGCTGGGACCAATCATCCGCTGGTCGAGTTGGAGCATGAACTCGCCGATTTGCATCGCAAGCAAGCGGCACTCGTTTTTACTTCAGGCTATGTGTCGAACCAGACCGGAATCGCGACCATCGCCAAGCTGATTCCGGACTGCCTGGTCCTGTCAGATGAACTCAACCACAATTCGATGATCGAAGGCGTGCGCCAATCCAGTTGCGAGAAGCAGATCTGGCGCCACAACGACGTCGATCATCTCGAACGATTGCTGAAGGCGGCTGGACGGGATCGGCCGAAGCTGATCGTATTCGAGACCGTCTATTCCATGGATGGCGACGTGGCGCCGATGGATTGCATCTGCGATCTCGCTGAACGTTATGGCGCCATGACTTATGCAGACGAGGTGCACGCCGTCGGCATGTACGGCGCACGTGGCGCCGGCGCGGCGGAGCGCGACGGCGTGATGGACCGGATTGACGTGCTGGAAGGCACGCTCGCCAAGGCATTCGGCTGCATGGGCGGATACATTGCGGGGAACAGCACCCTGATCGACGCGGTGCGCTCGTATGCGCCGGGCTTCATCTTTACGACCGCTTTGCCGCCGCCGATTTGCGCTGCTGCCATCGCCGCCATCCGTCACTTGAAAGCGTCGAATTGGGAACGCGAGCGACATCAGGAACGAGCTGCGCGGGTCAAAGCCGTACTCAACGCCGCCGGGCTGCCGGTGATGCCGAGCGACACCCACATCGTGCCGGTCCTGGTTGGCGATCCGCAGAGGTGCAAGGCGGCGAGCGAACTGTTGCTCACGGAGCACGGCATTTACATCCAGCCGATCAATTATCCTACCGTACCGCGCGGAATGGAGCGGCTGCGGATCACGCCAAGCCCCTACCACGACGATGCCCTCACGGATGCCCTCGCCAAGGCCCTCGTGGAGGTGTGGGCAAGGCTCGGGCTTCCACTGAAGCGCTGGGCAGCGGCAGCTGAATAACTTCCGGCTTCTGAAGATTGAAGCAAAACCGCTGCAATCACAGCAATAGAACCAAAACCATTGCGAAGCGGATGCATACATTTCCGTACACGCCCGGTTTCTCGCAACCGCAATTCTGTCTACAGACGACGTTGCGAAAGCAAGAGTAACGCTGCCGCAAAGCGGTCTGCGTTTGCCGGGATCTCAACGTCTCGCAATACAGGAGCAATCCGTGGCCAAACGCCCTACACCTACGAGCAATTCAATGAGCGATAATTCCAAACGTCCGCCGCTGTCCCATGCGTCAGGTACGCCCGTCACGGACAATCTCAACATTCAGACAGCCGGGCCGCGAGGGCCGGCGCTTTTACAGGACGTGTGGCTTATCGAAAAATTGGCTCATTTCCACCGTGAAGTGATCCCTGAGCGCCGCATGCATGCAAAGGGCTCCGGCGCCCACGGAACCTTCACTGTGACGCACGACATCTCGCGCTACACCAAGGCCAAGATCTTTTCCGAGATCGGTAAACAGACCCCGATGTTCGCCCGCTTCTCCACCGTCGCAGGCGAGCGCGGCGCCGCTGACGCCGAGCGCGATATTCGCGGCTTCGCGCTGAAGTTCTACACCGAGGAGGGTAACTGGGACGTCGTCGGCAATAATACGCCGGTGTTTTTCTTCCGCGACCCGCTCCGGTTCCCTGATCTCAACCACGCCATCAAGCGTGATCCGCGAACCGGTATGCGCAGCGCCGATAACAACTGGGACTTCTGGACGCTGCTGCCCGAAGCTCTGCATCAGGTCACGATTGTGATGAGCGAACGCGGTATTCCAAGGAGTTTCCGCCATATGCATGGTTTCGGCAGCCATACCTACAGCTTCATAAACGCGAACAACGAACGCACCTGGGTGAAGTTTCACTTCCGTACCCAGCAGGGCATTCAGAACCTGACGGACGCGGAAGCCGAGGCGCTCGTTGGCAAGGACCGCGAGACCCATCAACGGGATTTGTTCGAAAATATCGAGGCCGGCAATTTCCCACGCTGGACGCTGTTCATCCAGGTGATGACGGACGCTCAGGCGAAGGCTTTCCCCTTCAACCCCTTCGACCTGACCAAGGTCTGGCCAAAGGGCGACTTCCCACTTATCGAAGTCGGATATTTTGAGCTCAACCGGAACCCCGAAAACGTCTTCGCCGAAGTCGAACAGGCGGCGTTTTCACCTGCCAACATCGTGCCGGGCATCAGCTATTCGCCCGACAAGATGCTGCAGGCGCGCCTCTTCTCCTATGGAGATGCGCAGCGCTATCGCCTGGGGGTCAATCACCACCACATCCCAGTCAACGCACCGAAATGCCCGTTCCACAGCTATCACCGTGACGGCGCAATGCGGACTGACGGCAATCTCGGCGGAACTCCGACCTACTTCCCCAACAGCCGCGGCGAGTGGACCGATCAGCCGCAGCTCAACGAGCCGCCGTTGGAGATCGAAGGCGCGGCGGCACATTGGGACCATCGTATCGACGACGATCACTACCAGCAGCCGGGCGACCTTTTTCGCAAGATGACTCCTGCCCAGCAGCAGACGCTGTTCGACAATACGGCTCGCCAGGTCGGCGGCGCTGCGAAGCACATTCAGGAGCGTCATATCGGCAATTGCGCCAAGGCCGATCCCGCCTACGGCGCGGGCGTCGCGAAGGCGCTGGGCATCGATTTCAGACCGCAGACGATCGCCGCGGAGTAGGCCCGCTCGCTTCGCTGGCCGGCGGCGCTCTCCGGTGCCGTCGGCCCACCCCCAACCAACGTATTGTTCCTTGGCGCGTGATCGCGCCGAGCAGAACGATGCGAGCCCATTCCTGGAGATCAACAATGCCAAACTCTCTTGCACCCAAGCTCCTTGCGGAGTTCATCGGCACCTTCGCGTTCGTGTTCATCGGCGCCGGCACCGCAGCCGTGGTCGGCGAAGGTGTCGGCCTGCCCGGTATCGTCGCGATTGCCTTCGCCCACGGCTTGGCCATCATGGTCT
>JAQGKC010000433.1 GCA_028290305.1 Bradyrhizobium sp. | reverse complement strand
GGCCTCGCTCATGCACCCGGCGCAGCGCGCCTACGAGAGGGATCGCGATGCGCAGGAAATGCGATACCTCCAGCGGCCGGCCAAGCAGTCGATCTAGCGGCTCGCCGCCGGGATCCTCGAGCACCAGCGCCATGCCGCGGTTGTAGCGCGTCAGCGCGACGGGTCGCGCCGCCCAGTCAGCGTCAAGTTCGGCTTTGAGCGCGTATTCGTGTTCAAGCCGCTCGACGCAACCGAGCGACGTTTCTTCCGCGGCAACCAGCAGGATCGGCGCCAGGCCGTTGCCGGAGCCGCGGTGGAGGGCGATGTCGCCCTCTCGCAGCGGCGAGAATACGTAGTTCAAGAGCTCGTTCACGAGGGCCTCCTGCCAGGAGGACTACTTTAATACGTTGATTAGGTTACGTTTGCTGTGGCCCGTCAATCCAGAAACAGACGCGATCGTATCACGATCGGTGCCATATTAGGGCTGGACGATGACGAGAACCGCGCGGGCCTTTTGCTAAAACCGAGATGTCTCGCCGAGGAGGAGCGCGCCGACATTGACTTCCGGTTTTGTGTAGGGTTTCGGATGCCGGCCAGCAACATCGGCGCGACATACATCAGTGGCCGGCGTCCGAAAGCCGCCAAGGAAGGAACCCGCGGGGGGATGGGGCGCGGAGAATGCCGCGCACTCCGCTATGGGGATTTGGCTGATGCGGAAGGCGTGAGCGCGGGAGCGTCGTGTCCTTTGAGGCGGTTGGTTACGCGGCTGGCAGGCAGCCGTAACTCGGGTTGATGATTGAGACTGTTATTGAGTGTGTCGGTTGCAGGGATGCTGAGCTGTCGGGACGGCGCGGCCGTATCCGGCGCGCGGCCGAGAAAGGCTGTAAATGTCCGGACGTGACGGATATAGTCGTTGTGCGTCTTCTCGACGAAGTTGCGCACCGTCATGTCTT
Organism: Bradyrhizobium sp.; assembly: GCA_028290305.1. The sequence goes on along the minus strand of JAQGKC010000433.1, from coordinate 3,205 downwards.
CGGTCATGCGCCGGCGCAGCGGGCTGATGGGTTTATCATTCATCGGGGTGCTCCTGTCTTGAGGTGGAGGTCGGTTGACCGCTCGATTCTCAAGACAGCACGCCCGGCTTGTCACCGTCTCCCGCTTACCTCGCCACTCCATCGGTGCCACTGGCTCCGCTCTGCGCGCAGCGCGCTCCCGCAAAGCGGGTTCGTTGAGTGGCGCGAAGCGGACATTCGACGAAGCGGTGAGGTCCGGAAAGTGCCAAAACCCGGAATCAGCCCAGAGCCGTTAGACGCGCGCGTCGTGCGTTTTTCCGAGCCGCGCATAGATACGCTTGGTCGCTTGGCAGTGCCTTAGCGACCTCGCGCGCACTTGGCGAACAACAGCGTCACCAGCTGATCGAGCGATGTCGCCAGGTAGCGGCCGGGCGAGGAGCCACGTTCCTACCACTCGCGAAGCGCGCAGGTGGTCAATCGTAAACCTAAGTATCATCGACTCAAACGAACGTAAGGCACTGATGAACGTCTGTGCAATGGTCCGATCCGTCTCTCTGTGATTGGTTGTAGTTCGACGGCGTTATGCCGTTCGAACTGGGATTGTGGAGGCGAAATGCTGAGCAAACAATATTTGGACACGGCACGGACCATACTCCGGGCGGCCGAAACAATGACCGACCTGCACGTTGCGGGTAAGCTTAAGGCGCTTGCGGAAGACTATGAGCGGCGAGCTGAGAAAGCCGCACACGCTGATGCGGCTAAGGCATTGGCTCGGTCAGCTGCTCGCGAATGTGAAGCACTATCATGAACGTGACCTGCCACTGAACTTTCATCCAGCGGTGATTAGAGTCTCTGCGGATTTTACGCCGTCGGGCGCGGGTAGAGCAACATGTGATCGGCGGAGCTGGTCCGGGTTGCGCAGCCGATCGCATGTTGCGGTGAGGCTAGCGGCATAAGCCGCCGGGGTGAGATAGCCCAGCGCCGAGTGTGGACGCTGCTCGTTGTAATCGTCAGTCCAGTCTGCGATCTTGATCCGGGCATGATCGAGGCCGAAGAACAGGCTCTCATTGAGAAGTTCGTCCCGCATCCGGCCATAGAAGCTCTCACAGAAGCCGTTCTGCATGGGTTTGCCTGGCGCGATGAAGTGCCATGTAATGCTATTCTCCTGCGCCCAGGCGAGCATGGCGTTCGACGTGAATTCGGTGCCATTGTCCGAGACGATCGTCCCGGCCGCTTCGGTCGGTTGGGGGTTAGCCTGTACCCTCGTGCCGAGATTGCGAAAATAGTTGGGCGCGGAACCCCGGGCGTCCCGATACATTGGTGTCTCTCGACCTCTAGGGAGACACAAACAATGGCACAGAAGAATCCAGCAACCGATCCGAGTACTGATGGTGCTAAACAGGTTCCAGCACGACCGCACGACTCTGGCAGCGCGGCCAACGAAACTGTTGATGGACTGGATGCCACGACCGAAACATTGCGGCACGCCGCCGAAGACACGCCGAGCGGGGCGAGACCCGACGATGTCGATAAAACACCGGTTTTGACCGAGCAGGCCAAGCGCCGAAAATCCGAGCGTGAGAGCCATGGCGATTAAAAAGCACGGCATAATCATCGAAACACCAGCACGCCAAGCGGAGCGCGGCCCGTCGGTACTCCTGCTTCGAAGCGTAATTTCCGCCTAAGGCAGCCAAATTCCTTCAAAAAATTTTCCGCGCCGAGATCATATGACCCTCTGCTTCCGCGAATGTAAACTTTGGCGGCAGCGGCACATATTAAATCCCGGTTCGCGTCAAAGGCGCTGAGGAAACCCGATTCATCAAGACTGACACCCGGCTGAATTGTCGTCAAAGCGTCTTCATTTATAAATATTTCAATGGCGCTATCGGACCCCCAAAAATGCACGGCACGCCGTGTCGGGTCGTATGATCGGCTATGGTTCGGAAAATCAATCACGTCTAGTCACGCTGTTTTCATTTCAAAAGCCGTCCGACTGAAAGGACCAACGATATCGGCCGCGAGCCGCACTGACCAGTCCCTGCATTAGGCTCGACCGTCAAAGCCGCCTGATGCGGTGCTTCAAACGACTCAATTGGCTTAAGCAAGGGGATGCAGGAATGGCGTCGTCGTTGCCCGGTCACAAGGCTGGACGCGGTAACGCGACGTTGCGGTTTAACGATGGGACAAAACTGCAAAGAGTCTTTGGGACGCAGTGGGATAACAGAAAATCCCACTTTGGAGTTATTGTTTTTCCGACTGGTTGACTGCCCGCCCCTGGGCGCCATTCTGAATAAAACCACGAACTCGCTATATAACTTAGGGATCTTGCTCTTATCATTGGCTATCTGAGCGCGAATACAGCATTCGTTTGACCTGTCTTTGCCTATGAACTGCCTCACGGGCGCCGTCGGCTCCCATGCGATAATCCGTTCACGCTGCTTTGGTTCAATAATCCTTCAGGAGCGGACAGACGTCTGGCTCAATGCTTCCGACGACGTCGAGCCACGAATATTCACTCCGGCCCAAGTAGAAATCACCGCCGCGGATGCTCGTCCCTGTCACAACGGACAATGTTTACAGGAATAAAACGATTGCTGGTCCGGTCTCCTGATTGATGATGGCTGGCACCCTCTGTTTTCAGTCGATTTGTTCCATCGTAAAAGCGGCTGCGACTGTTGGAATTCGCGATCCGCGGCCGCACCGGTGTCAGTTTATATAACCGTGGTTGACGACGTTCCACAGGAATAATCCAATTAATGTACGACGGCCGGTCGGGGTGTTTGAAGCCTTTCTTCTCGACAGCTTGTTCGGAACATCAAGTTGCCCGAGCTGGTTCGCTACGTTTGAAGGCCGGAATTATGCGCATGACTGAGCTCAATCGCGCGTACCTTGACAAATACATCCGCAGCGTCGGCGTCCGGCAGATCCGTCTGGCTTGTGGGCTGGTTCTGTTCGCCTACTTGCTCAGCCATTTCATCAACCATGCGCTCGGCAATATTTCGATGGATGCCCTTGCCGCGGGTGTCAGATATCACACCGCCTTCTGGAAAAGTTTGCCAATCGGGACGGTGTTTTATGCCGCGGCATCCGCCCATGCCAGCCTCGGGATCTGGGCGCTTTACCAGCGCCGTCAATTTCACTGGAAAGCGATCGAGCCGATTCAACTTGTGCTAGGTTTAAGTATTCCCGCCCTCATCATCACCCATCTTGCCGGGGTGCGGATTGA
>JAQGKC010000355.1 GCA_028290305.1 Bradyrhizobium sp. | reverse complement strand
CGCCAACCGCGTCGCGACGATCGGCCAAATGACGGCCTCGATCACCCAAGAAGTGAACAATCCCAATACAGCTGCGGTCACGTACGCGTTAGCGGCTCGGCGCTGGCTAAGCGCGGAGCCGCCAAATTTTCAAGAGGTGGCTGACGCGCTCGCTCTCATTGTCAAGGAGGGGAACCGCGCGGGCAAGATCGTCGGGCGAATCCGCGAACTCATCAAGAAGGCGCCCGCACGAAAGGACGCCGTGGCGATCAACGATGCCATCCTCGAGATTATTGGTCTCACCCGTACGGAGGCGGCAAACAATAGCGTCTCGGTGCGGACGCAGTTAGGGGAGGGTTTGCCGCGTATCGAGGGAGATCGGGTCCAGCTGCAGCAGGTGCTACTTAACTTGATCATCAATGCCATCGAAGCGATGCGCGACGTCAGCGACGAGGAGCGGGAATTGCTCATCAGCAGCCGTAACGACCCGGATGGCGTGTCAGTCGAGGTGCGAGATTCGGGGCCCGGCTTCGCGCCAGGTTGACCGCGTGTTCGAGGCCTTCTACACCACGAAACTGGGCGGTTTGGGGCTTGGGCTGTCAATCTGCCGGTCGATTATCGAAGCGCATAACGGACGATTTTGGGCGAGTCCTAATGTGCCTCGTGGCGCTATCGTTGGCTTCATTGCGCCTGCTCATCCGGCCGCCGCATCGTAACTGGAATGCCACTTCGGATCCGCGACGTAGCAGACGCAGACGTAAGGTCCAGCAGGCACGCTGATCCTCCGTGGTAGGACGCAATGGGTTCATTACGGGCGCTGCGCTAGGCAACGCGACCGGGGTTATGCGGCTTTGTCGGCGTCAGTTGCAGTTGGTCGGCCATGCGCGCCAGGTCAGGCAAGGACGATGCCCGCATCTTGCGCATGACCTGGCCACGGTGAACTTTTACCGTGATTTCGCTTACGCCGAGGTCGGCTGCGATCTGCTTGTTTAATCGCCCGGTCGCCACGAACGCCATGACCTGGCGCTCCCGCGGCGTCAACGTTTCGAAACGAATTTTCAGCTCTGCCATAGCTCGTTCCTGCTCAAGCCGCGCCCGATCACGGGCATGACCGAGCTGAATCGCTTCAAGCAGATCCTGCTCTCGGAATGGCTTTGTCAGGAATTCGATCGCTCCACCCTTCATCGCCTGCACCGACATTGGAATGTCGCCATGTCCGGTGATGAAGATGATTGGCAGCTGTCTTTTGCCACCTGCTAGTTCGCGCTGCAGTTCGAGTCCGCTCTGGCCGGGAAGCCGCACGTCAAGCACCAGGCAGGTGGGTCCTTCCGGCCGATCCGCCTCGAGAAATTCGCTCACCGAACCGAATAGGCTGACCCCAAAGCCCGCGGATCGAAGCAGCTTGCCTAGTGAATCCCGCACTCCCGGATCATCGTCAATGATCATCACTATTGGCGGTTGCTCTACCACATGTTCCTCGTTGACATGCGCATCAGCTTTTCTGTTCCGCATGGAGCATAGCGAGATTATCGCATGGGCGATAGAGGGACGACCGGCCCTATTCGGCTCCCACGGATCGCAGCCATCGGTGAACCGGCCTGTTGAAGTCGGCCCCGTGTTTTGCGTCAGGCAGCCAACTGCCCATCAAGCTCGAACCGACTAGCGCTAGCAGCGCGCAACCTTCGTATAGTGCGCACATTCCCATTTGGTACGCGATCTGTCCGCTAGTTCAATAGTGAGCTCCAATGCGTACCATTATGGTGAAGTCGTTCCTCCCCTGGGGCCGATCCCTCCCGCGGCCTCTCCTTGCCCCTCCAGCCCGGTCCAGGCTGGAGGGGCTCTTATGAGCTAACAGGGGCTAGGGTGATATGAAAGTCGATACCTGTGACGCAGCTTGCTCCATCGATCATAAAATTTCCGGTCGAGTTACTATACATTTGTATAATCGAAGCACGTAGCGGTCGCGCCTAGGCTGGATCGGCAAAAGTGTCGCGGATGACATCCGTTTCTCCAAACGCTGCTCGCGGTTACCGGTCGTGCCAAGTGCCAAATACCAGACCAATAGTTGCCATAGTCGACGACGACGACGCGGTTGGAAACGCAATCGAAGATTTAATGCGATCCGAAGGGTTGATCGCCAAGGCATTCTCGTCCGGAGAGGAGTTCTTGCGCTCACCCGAACTGAGCCGCACCGGCTGCTTGGTTGTCGACTTCGACATGCCCAAGATGAGTGGCCTCGATCTGCACGGCAATTTGTCTCGATTGGGCAAAAAGATTCCCACCGTACTGATAACTGCCTATCCGAGCGATGATATTCGTGCCCGCGCACTTCAGGCCGGGGTCATCTGCTATCTGCCTAAGCCGTTCGACGAGAGCGACCTCCTGAATTGTATTCAGGCTGCGCTAGATCGCGCAAAGAAATAGAGGCGCGCTTCTTGCCTACATTGCATCAATGGCCGCTAGGTACGCGACAGGTCGCCTCCGCCGGCCCGGCGAGGCAACTCAATTCAGATCGGCATCGCCGCGGACGCGAACCAGAGCTGTGGTCGCAGCGGCGCGCGATTCGGCTCAACTCAGCGTTGAGGGTGATTGAGTTATACCAAGGTGTAGTTCGTGCTTTCCAAAGGTGAGGGAAAGACTAGGAGCTTCGTTGGGGCCAACTTTACGCGCGCACAATTGCTGCGGTTGCCAACCGACGATACGCATGCCGGGTCGGGAAGATCTAACATTTGGCTGACACACATGCATGGCACCGTAGTTCACAAGAAGCTGAGGTTCGGCCCTTTTGAACTTTCGATTGGCGAGAGGGCGCTTCGGCGCGACGGTCAGGTGCTTCCCCTCGGGGATCGGGCGTTGGATATTTTGACCTATCTTGCCGACCGCCAAGGTGAGGTCATCGCGAAGCAGGAGCTGATGGATCACGTCTGGTCGGACGTAACCGTTGAGGAGGGGAGCCTCCGGGTCCATGTGGCCGCAATCCGCAAGGTGCTTGGTGACGGCCAATTTGGCAATCGATACATCGCAAACATCAAGGGACGGGGCTATTCGTTCGTCGGCACCGTCGTCCCGTTGGCTGGTGGCACGGAAAACAGGAACGCCAAGTTCTCCCCCCAAGGCAGGCTCCCCCTGCGACCGAGCATGATGATTGGGCGCGAAACGGTCGTCAGCGAGGTTAGCGACAAGCTTCGAAATGAGCGGTTCGTAACACTGCTCGGCCCCGGCGGCATCGGAAAGACGACTATTGCATTGGCTGTCGGCCGTGCCGTTGCCGAGGAGTTTACCGGGAAAGTCCATTTTGTCGACCTGGAGAGCCTTACCAATCCGCGCCATGTTGCGGGGGCTGTCGCGGCATCCTTGGGAGTTGCACTCAAATGGAATGATCCCAGCCTGGAACTGGTCGATCTCGTTCGTTCGCGAAAGCTTCTCATCATTCTCGACAGCTGTGAGCACGTGATCGATACGGTCGCGTTGCTTGCCGAGCAACTTTACCAGGAATCGGAGCAGATCCATATTCTGACCACGAGTCGCGAATTGCTGAAAGTAAGGGGTGAGCATTGTTACCGGGTTCCTCCCCTTGATTGTCCACCAGAGGGCTCAGAGCAGACGGCAAATGCCGTGCTTCGATATCCGTCAGTGCAGTTGTTTGTACAACGCGTGGCGGCGAGAGCGGGAAGCTTTGTTCTCACCGATGAGGAGGCGCCGTTTGTCGCGGAAATGTGCCGAAAGCTGGATGGTATACCACTAGCAATCGAGTTGGCGGCG
>JAQGKC010000346.1 GCA_028290305.1 Bradyrhizobium sp. | reverse complement strand
CGACCTCAAGGCCGATCATGGCGAACTGCCCGTTTTGGAAACGAAAGCCGGAATTGCGGGTGGCGGTGAAGCTGAAAAGCGTATCGGTCCAGTGCCGGACGGAAAGAACTTTCTCTCTATGGAATGCGCTCATGTGTTTTGGTTTTTCCGGTGGTCTTGGTGTAGAACAATTAGGTTGTTCGGTCCTCGATGCAGTGAAAAAGCCCTGCTACATATGAAGATCTGGCTTTCCATGCACGCATCTGTGACAGTCCGTCAAGAAGACCTGACGCGCAACTGAGGACTGAAAATGGTGGTCGATTAGTTTCAAAAATAATTTCCCTCTGCCTGGCGGCCATAGACGGATCGGAAATGTGAATGGCTAAATCCAGTTCTTCAGGCAACTAATTGCTGTCGGCCTTAAACCCGCAATGGTCGAATATCCGCATCGGAGAAATCGAAATGTCGCAGCCTGTTTCGCCGTCCGTCTTGTCAGCGATGCCCGTGGCTGCTCCAACCTACATCGCCATTAGCGAGGATCTCAGCTTTCTCGAACTCACGATGGCGCAATATGGCGAGATCTGCCTGACGGCCGAGCGCTTGCGTGCCGCCTGCAAATGCGCCCACTGCGTTAGAGCTCGGATCGACGGCGTTTTTCCCGAGAAATTCGATGGCATTGCCATCGTGCAGGTTTCACCGATCGGCGATTATGCGGTCAATCTGGCTTTTTCTGACGGACACGCGCGCGGGATTTATCCGTGGCCCTTTTTGCTGGACTTGAACGGCGCCTGAATTCACCGATCATGTTCGTAAAAGCCCGGCGCCGATCAGCACAGTTGGCTCGGCAAAATGCCTGTAACCGAGAACTGGAAACCGGTCTTGGCATAAGGCTTGCTGCACATTTTAGACCGATTTTAAGGTCTGGAGTGCGCCATGCAACTTTATGCAATCATCAATGCCGCATCGGGTCCCGGATCTAACGTGCCAAAAAACGCCGCGACCCCAGCAACCGGCGGTCAATCCCTGTTGTTGACGGAAAATACTCGATCCCTGGGCGGGCCTCCCTCGCTGTTTGAAACATTGTCGCTGCGCGAGCGCGAAACCGTTCTCAAGCACGGTCGTCGCAAGGTGCTCTATCGCGGCCAGACGTTGTTCAATCAGGGCGCGAAGCACGATGGAATTTATCTGATCGAGACCGGCCGCATTCGCGTGTTCTATACCGCTCCTTCCGGACGCGAGATCACGCTGGCCTACTGGCATCCCGGCAATTTTGTCGGCGGTCCGGAAGTATTCGGCGCCGGCGTGCATCAATGGTCGGGCGTTGCGACCAGCAACAGCAGCGTCGTACAGCTTCCCGGCAAGGAGTTGCGCGCGCTGGTCGTGGAAGTTCCCAATCTTGCGATCGGTCTGATCGAGGGTCTGACGTTCAAGGGAAAATGCTACTCCGCTCTGGCACAGATGCTCGGCACGCGTTCGATCACTGAGCGGTTGGCCCATCTTCTTCTCCACCTTGTTGAACTCTATGGCGTGAAGGATGCGGAAGGCACTCTCATCGGCGCAGCCTTCACCCACGCCGACCTTGCGCACATGGTCGGCGCAACCCGGCAATGGGTGACGATCAGCCTCAAGCGCATGCAGGAGAAAGATATCGTCATTTCGCGCAAATCGAGAATTATCGTGCGGCGACCCGACCTGCTGAAAGAAATGAAAGGCCTTGGCGACTGAAGTTATGCCTATAGATGCGGCTCTTGGTGACCAAATTGCCTAGGGAGTAAGCACCGCCTCTTTCACGGCAACTAATCGACCGCGCATATGAAACGACGTTTGCCCCGTCGATCGGATCGACAAAGAATGTCGAAAAGCAGGGAGCGATACCCAAGGCGCATCGAACACCGAGAGGGTCTGCAATGGATTGCAATTTGGGATATCGCTACTTTTCTGTTGTCGTCGCCGCGGCGACACTGGCTTTTGCCAGCCCTGCTGGCGCGCAGACCACGGTGACGATCGGCATCGGAACTCAGGACACCACCACCAACACGGCCACGACAGGAACGATCATTCGCCAGCTCAATCTGCTGGAAAAATATCTGCCCAAGGACGGCAAATACGCGAACATCAAATTCGAACTCGAGTGGCAGAATTTCACTTCCGGCCCGCCCGTCACCAATGGAATGATGGCGAATAAACTCCAGTTCGGCATGATGGGTGATTATCCGCTGATCGTGAACGGGTTCACCTTCGAGAGCAATCCGGAAAGCAAGAGCCGTCTGATCGCAGTCGCGGCCTACAGCCTCGAAGGTTCCGGCAACGGGATCGTCGTGACAAGGACTCGCCCTATTATGAACTCTCGGACCTCAAGGGTAAGCTCGTCAGCGTTCCCTTCGGCTCCGCTGCGCATGGCATGGTCCTGAAGGCGATGCAGGACAAGGGCTGGCCGTCCGACTATTTTCAACTTGTAAGTCAGAGTCCGGAAGTCGGGTCGACCAATTTGCAAGAAAAGAAGATCGACGCCCACGCCGACTTCGTGCCGTTTGCCGAACTGCTGCCGTTTCGTGGCTTCGCGCGCAAGATCTTTGACGGCGTCGAGACCAACCTCCCAACCTGGCACGGCGTTGTGGTCCGCACGGACTTTGCCGAGAAATATCCGGAGGTGGTTGTCGCCTATATGAAGGCCATCATCGCCGCCAATGCGTGGCTGCGCGCGGATCCGAAACTGGCATCCGAGAAGATTCAGGAGTGGACCGGCATCAACAAGGAAGTCGTTTACATCTTTCTCGGCCCGAGCGGAAATATGACGACCGACCCGACCATCAAACCTCCACTGATCGAGGCGGCAGCCACCGACGTCAAAGTGTTGCAGGCGCTCGGCAGGATGAAGGAGTTCGATCCGAAAAAATGGGTCGACGACAGTTATCTCCGCCAAGCCTATGCCGATCTGAACATGGACTACGAAGCCCAGCTCAAGAGCACACAGAACTATGAAATCAAGGGTGACGACAAATTCTGCAGGAAGCCTATCACGGATCCACGCAAGGCAGGCGAAGTCTGGGTGGATGGCGGCGATATCGAGCCGTTCAGCAGCGCCGCCTGCACGCTCGGCGCCTATGCCGACATGAAAGCCAAGGGCAAGAAGATCAATGTCGCCTACGTTTTTGACACCGTCCGTGGTATCAAGCTGTTCGCCGATCAAGCCTTCTTTGCGGTAGCCGACGACAAGAGTGCGATCGCGCCATTTCTCTTGAAGAAAGATGCCGAAGCCTACGCGGCGAAGATCCATGGCAAGGTGCTTGGTTTCGACGATGCGCTCAAAACGGCGGTCAGCGGAGGTTGAACGTGGAGAGCACCGCCCTTCGTAAACAGCAAGCTGAGGCCGGGGCGGAGCCCGCGGTTCGACTTTCACCGGTACAGACGGTTCGGCCGCCGGTGAACAGACCGCCGCAGCTTGTGCCTTATGTCAAACGCTGGCTGTTGCTAAATCGCGGCGGATTGCGCGCCGTGCTCGTGGGCGCCATCTCGCTGGCACTGTTTCTTTTGACCTGGCATTTGCTGACGAAATATCGAGTCGTTTTCTTCGTCAGATTCACCAACGTTCCATCCCCCGCGGCAGTTTACGAAAGCCTGACGCGAGCGATGCACGATGCCAAATTTTTCATGGACGTGATGCTGAGCTGTCGCCGCATCCTGCTCGGCTTTTCTCTGGCGGCCATCATTGCAATTCCACTGGGGCTGGCGATGGGGCGGTTCAAGCTTGTTCATGAGATTCTGTATCCGGTATCGGAAATCCTGCGCCCGATCCCTGCCATCGCATGGGTTCCGATGGCCATTATGCTGTGGCCGACCAACGAACAAAGCATCGTTTTCATTACATTTCTCGGGTCTTTTTTTCCGATCCTCGTCAACACACTGCATGGCATGTCCTTGGTGGACCCGGTGCTGGTGCGCGCATCGCAATGTCTGGGCGCTCGCGAGATGTCGATTTTTCGCGAGGTCTATTTCCCGGCATCTCTGCCCCACATTTTTACCGGCCTGACAGTCGGGATGGGCGTCGCCTGGGTGTCGCTGATCGCCGCGGAGATGATTTCCGGCCAGTTCGGCATTGGCTATTTTACCTGGGAGGCCTACTCGCTGGTCCAGTACTCCGATATTGCGCTCGGAATGATCTGCATCGGCGTGCTCGGCCTCGGATCCAGTGCATTGATCCGGGGACTGGGCCGACTTGTAATGCCGTGGAATCGAACATGACCGAAAAGACTCCAAGCGCGCCTTCGAAAGGCCGCGTCGACGTCAGGAATTTCGCGCTGAGTTACGACACCCTCGAAGGTCCGGTCGAAGCGGTCTGCGATGCTTCGATCCACGTCAACCCCGGGGAGTTTGTCTCGATCGTCGGGCCGTCCGGCTGTGGAAAATCCACCCTGCTCAACGCAGTCGCGGGTTTTCTCAAGCCCACCGAAGGCGACGTGACCGTCGATGGGGAGGTGGTCGATGGTCCCAGCGCCGACCGCGGCATGGTGTTTCAGCAGTATTCACTGTTTCCCTGGAAAACGGTGAAAGGGAATGTCGAGTTCGGCCTCAAGATGAAGCATCTCGACAAATCCAGTCGAGACCGCGCCGCACGCACACTGCTGGGCTTGGCGGGTCTAACTGCCTTTGAAAACAAGTATCCTGACAGCTTGTCCGGCGGAATGAAACAGCGCGTCGGTATTGTCCGTGCGCTCGCCACCGGACCAAAGGTTCTGCTGCTGGACGAGCCCTTCGGAGCACTTGACGCACAGACTCGCGTGATCATGCAGCAAATCCTTACCAACATGTGGCAGCGATTGAAGATTTCCGTGCTGTTCGTTACCCACGATATCGATGAAGCCATTTTTCTGTCCGATCGCGTCTATTGCATGACCGCGCGGCCCGGCACCATCAAGGCCGAGATCACCATTCCGCTCGAGCGCCCGCGGCAACAGTCGATGATGATGTCATCGGAGTTTCTGGGTTTGCGTCGCGGATTAATGTCCCTGATCCGGGAGGAAAGCATAAAGGCCATGGGCGGTGAGTTGAACGATCTGGCCCTCGACGGCTTGAGCATCGACCTGCACGGGCAATCGCTCGCCGACGTGCTTTGATCATGGACCACCGTCAAACGCTGAGCCGCCATGATCACGGGGCCGAGAAAAAGGTCGACCAATCCCAATGATTCTATCCCGCCATAACGATGCCTTTCACGATCGCAGCTGCAACCGTCCCGTTCACGGTGGCGCGAATCGCATCCGTGATTTTTCCCACCAGGCGTCCGCCGGGATTTCTGAGCAGACGGTCGGCGGTGGCTAGTGTGCGGTCTGGCAACCATGTGCCGTCGCGGAGTAACAGGAACAACGCGATCAATGTAATTCGAAGCCGCGGTGCTTCAGCGCCTGACGCAGCTGCAGCAACCAACCAATCTGCGCCGGTTCGATGGGATCGGCGAGGGCGATATTTCCGATATCGCGTTGCCTTTGGCGCGCACCGCCGACGCGTTTGTGGCGCTTCGCCCAAATGGCTGATCGAACGAACCTGAAGACCTGATCGAAAACCTCCTTTACGGAACCGGACGTCATCTCTTTCTGGTTCCGGATGACTGGAAGGCCATAGCGCCATTGGACAACGTTGTTTGGCATGGAACGGTAGCCGGGAGTCGGCGCGCGCGCTCGCCGAATCCCTCCCCTATTTGCATCAGGCGGGTAAGGTGGGCGTCCTCGTCGCGGAAGGTGGGCACCCAACGGAGGCGGACGCGCTGAAGGGCAATGACGCGGTGCATCACCTCCAGCACCATGGCATCAATGCCGTAAAATACCGCGCAATCGGCGAGGACGACGACATTGCCGACGTGCTGATCGCGGAGTGCCACGAGTTCGGTGCAAACCTGCTGGTGATGGGCAGCTATGGCCACTCGCGTCTGCATGAATTGTTGCCAGGCAGCACGACCGGTCGGATCCTGCGTCGTTCGCCACCTCCCTTGCTCGTCGCGCACTAATCCGAGGCGCTGCTGCCGTTCCGCCGCCCCTTGGCATGGGATTGACGATCGTCAAGGTAAGGCCATAAACCGCACCCATTATAGGTGGCTCGACAACGTACTTAGAATTGAGAGTCGCGGCCGCATGGTGCCGGGCGATAACGGTCTGGCACGCCGGGTGCTTTCGCGTCGGCTCAGGGACGGTATCATGGCCGCAGTCGATCCAAGAACCCTGATGTGGACTACGGCTTGTGAGATGATCGATCGCGCCGAGCGGTTGCATCGTCAATTCTTCCAGCCGATGGCCGCCCCGATTCGCGAGCTGAGTTGGGAACCGCCAATCGATATCGCCGAGACCGATTCCGAGATTCTGATAACCGTCGCTCTTCCCGGCGTGGACCGGGACGCTGTGAATGTGACGGTTGATGCCGACGGGGTCTCCGTAGTGGGTTTCCGTCGTCCGAGCGCGCTCCCGCGCGGCAGCCTCGTTCATCGCCTCGAAATTCCCTACGGAAGATTCGAACGCCAGATAAGTCTCCCGACGACGCGGCTCCAGCTTGGCCAATCGGAACTTGCCAATGGATGCCTCACGCTGAAGTTCTCCAAATAGCCTTTCATGGAGGGGCGGATCGATGTCTGACTCACATGTGAGCGACGCTTCCGGCACCGCGCCGGATCAAGGCCATCCGGCCATTCCGGAGGATGCAACGATCATCCTGCCGGTTCGAAATATGCTGCTCTTCCCGGGCGTCGTACTGCCATTGACGATCGGTCGGCCGTCTTCGATCGCGGCGGCGCAGGAAGCGGTTCGAAGCGGCCGCAAGGTCGGCCTGTTGCTGCAGGATGACCCCAACATTGAACAACCGGGTCCCGAACATCTGCGGCGCGTGGGCACGGTTGCGGAAATCCTGCGCTATGTCACTTCCGAGGACACCCATTATATCATCTGCCGCGGTTTGCGACGTTTCCGTGTTAAAGAATTCCTCTCCGGCTTTTCGTATGTCGTCGCGCGCATTGAGGAGATTGGCATATCCGAAGTGATGACGCCTGAGGTTGAGGCGCGGATGCGCCTGCTCAAGACGCGGGCTCGCGAGGCAATCCAGTTGCTGCCGAACCTGCCGCCGGAGATCGCGGCGGCCATCGACAGTCTGGAATCGCCATCGGTACTCGCCGACTTTCTTGCTGGCATTATCGATATACCGACCGGCGAGAAGCAGGATCTGATCGAGACATTTGACGTGACGCAGCTTCTCGACAAGCTGCTGGGATTGCTGGCGAAGCGAATCCAGGTCTTGCAACTTTCGAAGGAAATCGGCGAGCAGACGCAGCAAACCCTGTCATCGCAGCAGCGTGAGCACATTCTCCGTGAACAACTTCGCCAGATCCAAAAGGAACTCGGCGACGACGACGCTAAATCCACGGAAATCAAGGAGCTCGCCGAAAAGATCGAGAAGGCGGGAATGCCAAAGGAAACCGAGGAACAGGTCAGGAGGGACTTGAAACGGCTTGAACGCATGCCGGAGGCTGCGGCCGAATACACGATGACGCGGACATATCTCGATTGGGTGATTGAACTGCCTTGGTCAAAGCTCGATTCCGAGCGCATCGATATCGCGGAAGCGCGGCGCATCCTCGATGAGGATCATTATGCCCTTGAGAAAGTGAAACGGCGTATTCTTGAATATTTGGCGGTGCGCAAGCTCAATCCGGACGGCAAGAGCCCGATACTTTGCTTCGTTGGACCTCCCGGCGTCGGCAAGACTTCGCTCGGCCAAAGCATCGCCCGTGCGACCGACCGCAAATTCGTTCGGCTCAGCCTCGGCGGCGTCCACGACGAAAGCGAAATACGCGGGCACCGGCGAACCTATATCGGCGCGCTGCCTGGAAACGTCATCCAGTCCATTCACAAGGCAGGAACGCGCAATCCGGTGATGATGCTGGACGAGTTGGACAAGCTGGGCGCGGGATTTCATGGTGATCCCTCGGCAGCGCTGCTGGAAGTTCTTGACCCCGAGCAAAACGCGACATTCCGAGACAACTACCTTGCCGTTCCCTTCGATCTCTCGAAAGTCCTGTTCATCGGCACCGCCAACGTGATGGACAACATTCCGGCCGCGGTACGCGACCGGATGGAAGTCATCGAGATGCCGGGCTACATCGAGGATGAAAAACTGGCGATCGCCAAGCGCTACCTCGTCAAGCGCCAATTGGCGTCGACCGGACTGACCGAAGAAAAATGCAAGATTACGGACGACGTCCTGCTCTCCATCATCCGGGACTACACGCGTGAAGCCGGTGTGCGAAATCTCGAGCGCCAGATCGGCGCAATTTGCCGGCACGCCGCGATGCGCATCGCGGAGGGCGATGCCACGCGCGTCGTCATCACGGTGGCGGACCTTCAGGCAATTCTGGGGCCGCGACGTTTTGAGCAGGAAATCGCCATGCGTACCAGTGTGCCGGGCGTTGCGACCGGTCTTGCCTGGACTCCTGCGGGGGGTGATATTCTGTTCGTTGAAGCGACCAGCATTCCCGGCCGAGGCAAGCTGATACTCACCGGCCAGTTGGGCGATGTGATGAAGGAAAGCGCGCAGGCCGCGCTCACGCTGATCAAGTCGCGCGCCGCCGAATTCGGCATCGATACAATCGAACTTCAGAAGTCCGACGTGCATGTTCATGTGCCGGCCGGAGCCATTCCCAAGGATGGCCCGAGTGCGGGTGTCGCGATGTTTCTCGCGCTGACGTCGCTTCTGACCGGGCGCACGATCCGGAGCGATACGGCGATGACCGGTGAAATCTCGCTGCGCGGGTTGGTGCTCCCGATTGGCGGCGTGAAGGAGAAAGTCCTGGCCGCGATTCAGGCCGGGATCACCACCGTGATGCTTCCGGCCCGCAATCGCAAGGACATCGAGGACGTGCCGGAAAAGGCGCGCAACCGCGTTCGCTTCGTCTGGCTTGAACGCGTGGATGATGCGATCGATGCCGCTCTCAATCCCCCGCAAACGCAGGAGCCTGCCACGCCCCGGACATCGCGCACGGGACCAGCGGAAAGGCAAGCGGCGCGTTCGCGTTAGCCGGCGAGGTTGAGTATCCCGACCGGTGCCCCATATTTGGCTCGGTTCTCCCAGTTGTAGGAATAGACTTCATCACCGACTTTTAGCCGCCGCACCCGCTGCCTGGACGTACTCCGGCCCGGCAGCCGGCTTGCGCATCCGAACGGCGTCGAACCTGCGCCGAAGAAGCGGCGCGGCATGACCCTGATCCGTTATGACGGCATCACCGGAGTTCGAGAATTCGAGCGCCTCCAACGCGGCGGTGCAGGCCGCGAGGCTGAAGGTTCCGGTCGCGGAGTGCTATCCCCTCGCCCGCGCTTACAAGGCGCATGAGCGACTCGCGGAGGGTCATGTGGTCGGAAAAATCGTCCTTTCCGTGCATGACTCGTAACGGATTTCATAAAGCACGAGATTTGCCACACACGTAATGCCACGCCGACGCGGCGCAGACGGCAAAGCCCTGAGCAAGCAGTCCATCAAGACGGACGGCACTATTGAAGCCGGCAAGAAGGTATCCGCTGCCGGGTCAGGCGGGTGGACATTCAGCCGGATGGACACAACGTGAAGGCTGATCGTCGGAGGACACCCGGCCAGAATTCGCCCGGAACATTTCAGCCATCATTAGGATAGCTCTTTTTCCATCGGGAGGCTGAGTTTCGGCAATTCTCAGAATGGACTCCCGGCACTCGTCCATCAAACTCTCTGTCATTTCATCTATCCCTACGTTGCAGCTAGCCGGGAGGAAATTTTGGGGATCGCCATTGGTTCCAATTTTTCTCGCCCTGTGACGCTGAAAACTCAGGCTGGCTCAACGTTCAATCACCCCCACAGGGAACCCAGATCGAAAACGGTCTCACGCCGGTATTGATAGGCGTCAACGCACGCATGGTCTGCATGGCAATAAATACACTCACGCTGCAGAAACAGCCCAGTAGACCGGCAACCAAGTTGCGGAGCACACCATGGCCAGCACCACATTCAGTTCTGCCGCTCAATCCAATTTAGTCGGCGAGACGCTCGTTCAAAACTGGTGGCTATTCACGTTGCGAGGCGTTTTCGGCATCATCTTCGGACTTATCGCGCTGATCTTTCCCGGTCCAACAATGCTGTCGCTCGTGATCGTGTTCTCCGCCTATATGTTGGTCGACGGAGTCGCTGGAATCGTCTCCGCTGTGCGGGCGATCCGCCGTAAGGAGGACCGCTGGGGATTGCTGATATTTGAAGGGCTGCTTGATATCGCCGTAGGCATTGTCGCTTTTCTCTGGCCGGGCATCACCGTTCTCTCGTTCGTGTTGCTGGTTGCCGCATGGGCCATTGTCTCGGGCGCGCTGATGACGACTGCGGGCTTCCGGCTGAACGTAGACCATGGCCGATGGTGGCTGATTCTGGGCGGCCTGCTGTCTCTTGCGTACGGCGCACTCCTCGTTGCCACGCCGCTGATCGGAGCTATTGTGCTCACATGGTGGATAGGCGCCTACGCACTCGCTTTTGGCGTCGCGCTCGTCATATTCTCTTTCAAGCTCCGGTCGAGACAGCATCAACGAGTCAACCCCACCGCGGTCGGAACAGCCGCTTAGGCTGATGTCGATGACGCCCAGGATATCGCACCACCGAAACCGAAAAGGCCGGACAAATGCCCGGCCTTTTCGAAAAATTGAGACAATTGCGGTCACGGACGAATTCACGCAGAGCCTGATCGACACTTTTCCTGCGAGTGATCCTCCGGCGTGGATTCCATTGGCCCGCGTTGGCACTCCCAGGCGACAAACGATATCCCGGCGCCCCCGAAAAGCTCGACATCTCTGATCGACACAATGTCGATGTCTCGCCTTTAAATTGTCGCGCTAAGTCGGATATCGGACAGTAAGCTTTTTCAGGTCGAACATGCTTCGCGCATGCAGCGAAAGCCGGTTTGGCATTGCTAACCCCCGAAAGACAGTATCAATTCGTCTTGGCCGCCGCGAACTTAACTCGAGGCGCAGGCAATGCCGTGGACGGAGCCACTTGCAAATTCCGAGTTGCAACGTTGTATCCGCGACCTAGTCGCGCTCTCAACGCTTCCGGCGGCTTGGCAGAATTATGATATGCGCCAGATCAGCAGCAGCGTTGTCGCCGCGCTGATCTCGATGCTGGATGCCGAATTCGTTTTCATTGCCCTCTCCGGCCAGGACAATCAGTTCATCTCGGAACTGACCCGAAGTAGTTTCACGTCAGAAGGTCTCAAACAGGTGCGGGCGCGGCTGCAGCGCCAAAGCGCGACGCTCGGCAGCGGGCAGGAATTTATCTTTGCCGACGCATCCTGCGGCCGCGACCTGCACGTCGTGACCGCGCCGATCGGGTTCGGCAGCGATACAATACTGGCCGCAGGTTCCGCTCGCAGCACGTTTCCAACCAGAACAGAGCGGCTGCTGCTCAACACCGGAGCCAATCAGGCGGCGATCGCCTTCCAGCAGTGGTTGGGAGACGCCGAGAAAAGAAAGTTCATAGCATTGGTGCAGCGAACGACCGATTTCGTCGGCATCGCCTCGCTCAGTGGTCAGGTTCAGTATGTCAATCCAGCCGGTCTTCAATTGGTGGGGCTCGCCACCCTCGACGATGCATTGCGGATTCACGTGTTCGATTTTGTTTCGCCGCAGTATCGAAGAACAGTACAGGATGAACTCTGGCCCCTGGTGCTAAGTGCGGGCCGGTGGAAGGGAGAACTCGACTTCAGACACTTTGGGTCCGGGGCACCAATATCCTTCCTGGTCGACTGCTTCAGGATCGACGATCCGCGTACCGGGGATCCGATGAACGTCGCAACGGTCAGCCGCGATCTTAGTGAGCAGAAGAATTCGGAAGCGGCGCTGCGTAATCTGAATGAAAGTCTGGAACGACGCGTAGAAGAGCGAACATTTGAATTGGCAGACGCCAACAAACGGCTCGTCACGGAAAAGATCGAGCGTGCTCAAGCCGATTTGCGCTTTCAGAAATTGCAGAATGAACTATTTCATGCAGCGCGTCTCGCAGCAGCTGGTCAGATGGCCGCGGCTCTTGCGCACGAGATCAGCCAACCACTCACAGCCGTCGTGAATTCGGTCAATGCAGCAAAGCGGCTGCTTGCACGCGAGGGTCACGTCAATCTTTTGACCGCACAAGAAGTCACGGACGAGGCCGCCGAGCAGGCACTGCGAGCGAGCGAAATCGTTCGTAGCCTTCGCCAATTCCTTACCAGAGATGAGAAAGAAAAACGAATAGAAGCACTTCCTTCGATGATCGAGGAAGCGACTGCCCTTGCATTGAGCAGCATTGCTCCACTGACGGTGTGTCTGCGATTTGAATTAGATGACAGCGCCCGGCGTGTATTGGTGAACCGGGTTCAAATCCAGCAGGTTATCGTCAATCTCGTCAGGAATGCGTTTGAGGCAATGGCCGACCAAACATCGCGGGAAATCACCCTGGCGACCAGGGCGCTCGGTGGCGGGACGATCGAGATCACCGTTGCCGATACCGGACCCGGAATTCCCCATGATATTGCCGGCCGATTGTTTGAGCCATTCGTTTCAACCAAACGCGACGGCATGGGACTGGGACTGTCAATTTCGCGTTCGATTGTCGAGGCGAACGACGGTCAATTGACCGCGGAGCCGAATCCCGGGGGCGGAACAATTTTTCGCTTTACTCTCCCGTCCGGTGGAGTTGTAGATGACGGCTGAACGAACGGTTTACGTTCTGGATGACGATGCGGCCGTCCTTCGGTCGCTTGAACGCTTGCTGAGTTCAGCGAACTTCGAGCCGGTCTCTTTCGACCGTCCGCACGCGTTTTTGAGAGCAGCGAAGACATTTAAGACGGGTTGTGTCTTGCTGGATGTGCGCTTACCCGGGATGAGCGGACTTGATGTCCAGGCGCAACTTCTCAAGATGAGAAACGATCTCGCAGTAATTGTCGTGACCGGCCAGGGAGATATTCAAACCGCCGTTCGAGCGATGAAGGCTGGCGCAACCGATTTTCTGGAAAAGCCATACAGCGACGATGCTTTGCTTGGGTCAATTGACGCGGCGTTTCGGAAAGCAAACCTTTCCGATCGCGATCTCGATATCGCCGACGCCGTCCGACGGGTCGCAACTCTCAGTGCGCGCGAACGGGAAGTTCTTGACGGACTGCTGGCAGGCCGGCCCAACAAGCTAATCGCTTACGATCTTGGGATCAGCGTGCGCACGGTCGAGGTCCACCGAGCGCGCATGATGGAGCGGCTGGGCATGCGTCAGCTCGCAGAAGTTATACGCCTGGGGGTCATGGCGAAGCTAAGCGCGTCGCCACCCGCCAATGAGCGAAAGGATTAAGCCGCAATTGAGCGGGTCCCGATCGCCTCGGACCTGCTGCCGTTGAACCTTTCTCCGGCACGGTCTTCCAAGGCGCCTCGGTTCAGGATTTTGACCGTTCGCTTGCCTGCCAAGGTAATAACACCCCGCTGCTGCAGATCCGTAATGGCACGACACACTGTCTCGACCGAAACTGCGAGATATTCGGCGATGTCATAGCGCGTGACCGGCAGTTCCACTTGTCCGCTTCTATCTGATGCACGTCCATCAAGCGAAAGCAGAAAAGAGCCAACCTTCTCGAGAGCGGTGACGCCTCCAAGGATCAGGAGTTGGTTCTGGGATCGAGTGAGAGACTGAAACGCGACTTCGCGCAGTTCCCGCGCGAACTGGGGGTCACGCTCCGCAAGACGTTCGATCTTTCCGCCGGGATAGCTTGCAAGCACGGTCTCCTCGGCAATCGCTTCGATCATTTCCTCTCTCTTGCTGTCCGAGACAAAGAAGAAATCCCCCGGCAGCATCAGGTCGACGATTTGTCGCCGCCCGTCCGAACGGACCGTGCATCGCCGGACCGCGCCCACGATAACGTAATACCAGTGACCCGCAGGCCCGGAATCATTGGCAATCTCCTGGCCGCGGTGGCAGTGCACAATCGCGGCAAATGCATCAAGGCGTTTCAGCGCATGCGGCTGCGCTGAAAGTATCCGCCGATAGTAGTCCGCTGCGTGGGTTCTCGTTTTCATCATCGCACCCTTTTTTTTGAGGATCCATCATCCGTGTCGTGAGAAACTTCTTCCCCAGCAGATGAACTATCGCTCGGCAGCCACGATCAAAAAATTCCGGAAATTTGCGTACGTAAAAATACGTAACATGGCCACGCGCAGCCGACAGGGCCAATCGTTGGAAGGCCCGGAAGTTGATGGCAATCAATGACGCAGCCGCGTGCTGCTTATAAATAATTGCAACTTTGAAGCTATCACCCTCGCGCGAGGCAGAAGCAAATGTTACCCATTCTAGCTGCTGGAACCGTTGCGCCGAATTTCACCCTTCGCGTCACCCCTGATCAAGATCTCACGCTCTCGGATCTGAGGGGAAAACCAGTGATCCTGGCGTTCTATCCGGCCGATTGGAGCCCGGTCTGTGGCGCACGGTTTGCTGATCTGGGTGTGAGTCCGATCTCTGGAGAAAGAAGCCGAAGCCCAGGAAATTCTGATGCGACATGGCGGGAAAGCCGTCCACGTTCATGAAATCGACCTGGCGGAACGCCCGGACGATCTTCCGCTCCATTCGCTGCGAGCCGATCCCTGGCTATGTGACGAACGGCTCGGGCAGCCATAGCGTTGCTGCGATGAGCCGGGTCGCTGGCCCGCGGACCGCATCGCTACCGGAGCATCCGGCGACGTTCGCGGCAACGGCGCTGCAGCGAAACTCATTCATCAGGACTGACAAATCTGGAGCGGAAGTTGATGGTCGTCATGGCCGCGCCGGCCAGCTCTCATAGATTGGTGGGGAATCGGTAACGCATCAGCCGACCCCTTTTTACAGACGAGGAGCCAATCATGAAATCCGACAAGGAAATAGAACGCGATGTCCGTGAAGAGTTGAAATGGAATCCCGATCTAGATGCCGATGATATCGCGGTCTCCGTCAAGAATGGCGTTGTTACGCTGGCCGGCTTCACTCCCAGTTACACTGACCGGCTTGAAGCCGAAGCCACGGCGAAGCGGGTCGCCGGAGTTCTCGCGGTCGCGAACGATATCGAGGTCCGACTGCCGGCGATCGATCAGCGCCCAGACCCGGATATCGCACGAGATGCGGTTGCGGCTTTGAAGTCGGAATTGCCGATTTCTTACGACCGGATCAAGGTCGTCGTCAAGGATGGCTGGATAACCTTGGAAGGCGCGGTGGAATGGCAATATCAAAAAACCACCGCGGACACCGCTGTGCGAAAGGTGAAAGGCGTCAAGGGAGTGACCAACGTCATCACGGTGAAACCCAAAGTCGAACCCTCAGATCTCAAACGCAAGATCCAGGACGCATTCAAGCGAAATGCCGAAGTGGATGCCAATCGAATCACCGTCGAAACGAATGGCAGCGAGGTGATACTGAAAGGTACCGTTCGCTCCTGGATCGAGCGGGAGGAAGCGGAGCGCGTCGCCTGGTCAGCGCCCGGCATCACCATGGTCGAAGACCGCATCGTGGTCAGCCCCTGAAGCCGCCCTCTTGTTTAGCACGACACAACCATCAGCAAGTCCCCAAAGATAAAAGGAGAATCCTATGAGGTTGCAATCACTGGTTCCATTTCGTGAGGCTGGCGCGATGATGCGGCCCGATTTCGGATTGTTCGGTTTGCATCGCGAAATCGATCGGTTGTTTAGCGAATTCGCGCAAGGGATGGGTCCGAACGGCTTACAGTCGATCGTCCCAAACATCGAGATATCGGAAACTGACAAGGCCATCGAGGTCAGTGCAGAGATGCCCGGGCTTGAACGCAAGGACGTCGAAATATCGATTGACGATGACACCCTCACGATTCGCGGTGAGAAAAAGGTCGAAGAAAACCAGAAGGACAAGAACGTTCAGCTCAGCGAGCGGAGCTATGGCGTGTTCTACCGCGTGCTGCAGCTGCCTCCTGGCATTGATCCGTCAAGCGTACAGGCGACGATGTCGAACGGAATTCTGAAGGTCACGATTCCGAAGCCGGCCAAATCCGAGCCGAAGAAAATCGAGGTCAAGGAAGCCGCTTGAGGTCCCCAAGCGGCTGCGGGACGCGTTGGCCGTTTCTCCTCCCGGCGCGCTCTGCGCGTCCCGCGCACGATTGAAGATAGCCTGAAGCGACGCCCAATTGCATTTCGCTTACGCGACGGTCGGCGCCGCTCAATACATCGAAAGCGGTTTTACACGCATCTCTATAAACAACACGCATCTCTATAAACAAGGAGACTGGTCATGGCGAAAGCAATTGGTATCGATCTCGGAACCACTAACTCTTGCGTAGCCGTGATGGAGGGAAACAAGGCCAAAGTCATTGAAAATGCCGAGGGCGGCCGCACGACGCCATCCATGGTCGCCTTCACCGAGGACGGGGAGATTCTGGTTGGGCAGCCGGCCAAGCGCCAGAGCATTACCAATCCGGAAAATACCGTATACGCCATCAAGCGACTGATCGGCCGACGCTATGACGACCCGATCACCGCGAAAGACAAGGCGATGGTCCCCTACCATATCGTGTCCGGCGATAACGGTGACGCATGGGTCGAGATCAGAGGCAAGAAATACAGCCCGAGCCAGATCAGCGCCTTCATTCTCACCAAGATGAAGGAAACGGCGGAATCCTATCTCGGCAGCGGCGTAACGCAGGCGGTGATCACTGTACCGGCCTATTTCAACGATGCCCAACGTCAGGCGACCAAGGATGCCGGCCGGATTGCCGGTCTTGAGGTGTTGCGTATCATCAATGAGCCCACCGCAGCCGCGCTGGCTTATGGACTCGAAAAAAAGGGAAGCGGCAAGATCGCCGTTTACGACCTTGGCGGAGGCACCTTCGATATTTCGATTCTCGAGGTCGGCGACGGCGTGTTCGAGGTCAAATCGACCAACGGCGACACCTTCCTCGGCGGTGAGGATTTCGACAAGCGCATCATTGATTATCTAGCTGACGAATTCCGCAAAGAGAATGGCATTGATCTGCGCAAGGATCGCCTCGCGCTGCAGCGGCTGAAGGATGCCGCTGAGAAGGCCAAGATCGAGCTATCGAGCGCCACCCAGACTGACGTAAATCTGCCATTCATTACGGCGGATCAGAACGGGCCGAAGCATCTGGCCATCAAACTCTCGCGCGCAAAGCTGGAAGCACTGGTCGACGACCTGATCCAGCGCACGATCGAACCGTGCAAGGCTGCGCTAAAGGACGCGGGTCTCCAGGCGTCTCAAATCGAAGAGGTCGTGCTGGTCGGCGGCCAAACCCGCATGCCGAAAGTCCAGGAAACCGTGCAGAAGCTATTCGGGCGAGAGCCGCACAAGGGCGTCAATCCGGACGAAGTGGTCGCAATCGGCGCCGCCATCCAGGCCGGCGTGCTGCAGGGCGACGTCAAGGATGTCTTGCTGCTCGACGTTACGCCGCTATCGCTCGGAATCGAGACGCTGGGCGGCGTCATGACCAAGTTGATCGACCGCAACACCACCATACCGACCAAGAAGAGCCAGGTGTTCTCGACGGCGGAGGACAATCAAACAGCGGTCACCATCCGCGTCTTCCAGGGTGAGCGAGAGATGGCGGCCGACAACAAGCTGCTCGCCCAGTTCGATCTGGTCGGGATTCCGCCGGCGCCACGCGGTATCCCGCAAATTGAGGTCACCTTCGATATCGACGCCAACGGCATCGTCAACGTATCAGCCAAGGACAAGGCGAGCGGCAAGGAGCAGAGCATCCGGATTCAGGCATCCGGCGGCTTGAGCGAGGCTGATATCCAGAAGATGGTCAAGGAGGCTGAAGCGAATGCTGAAGAAGACAAGCGCCGCAAGGAGCTCGTCGAGGCGCGCAACCAGGCTGACGCAGCGATCTATAGCACTGAGAAAGCACTGAAGGAGGCGGAAGGCAAGATTCCCGCTGACCTCAAGAATCAGGTCGAACAGGCCGTCGCCGACGCGAAGCAAAATCTGACGGCGGAAAATGCGCAATCAATCCGCCAGGCGACGGAACGTCTGATGCAGGCGGCGTCCAAAATAGGCGAAGCCCTGAACCGCGCGAACTCACAAGGAGGTGCAGGTGCGCAAGCGAGATCCGGCGACGGAGGTGGCTCTTCCGGCGAAGATGTCGTCGATGCCGAGTTCGAAGAAGTCGATCCTCGCGACCGGAAAGCGTCTTGAACGACGCTGTGAGACTTAGGAGTGCGACACATGGCGACAAACACCATGGACAATGATGTCGACCCGTCAGTTGCGGACGAAAGCAAAGACGGCGATCAAGCATCCGAAATTGCGTCATTGCGTGAGCGGCTAATGCGGGCGCTGGCCGAGACCGAAAATACAAGGCGTCAGGGCGAACGGCGCACGCAGGACGCCCAGCAATATGCGATCACGAACTTTGCCCGCGAGTTGTTGCAGGTTGTCGACAATTTGCGCCGCGCCATCGCAGCCGGTTCGACCGATGCAGGGGCGAGCAAGCGAGACGGATTGATGGAGGGCGTTGTAGCCACCGACCAGGTTCTGACGCAGATTCTAAATCGCTTCGGCGTCGAGGAACTCAACGCTCTCAACCAGCCGTTCGACCCCAGGAAGCACGAAGCGGTGATGGAGACGGATGAGACAGAACATCCCCCCGGCAGCGTGGTCCAGGTGCTGGAAAACGGCTACATGCTTAACGACCGTCTGCTGCGACCAGCGCGTGTTGTTGTAGCCAAGTCCCCGCAGCGACCGTCGCAGGCGACAGAACAATGACGCGACCGTTCGGCTTTGCCGACGTGCAGACAGGAGGGGGCATTGGCTGTGGACCCTTACGCAACGCTGGGCGTGAAGAAGGACGCGACCCAGGCCGACATTCAAAGGGCCTATCGCCGGCTGGCGAAAAAGCTGCACCCGGACCTCAATCCCGGCAACAAGATTGCCGAGGAAAAATTCAAGGAAATTTCGGCCGCCAACGATATCCTGAGCGATCCGGATAAGCGCGCGCGCTTTGACCGCGGGGAAATCGACGCCTCGGGCACGGAGCGGCCGCGCCAGCGCCAGCAATATTACAGGGACTTTGCCGATCAGGATGGCTGGTCAAGCTATACGAACAATGCCGGCTTTGCCGATTTCGGCGATTATGCCGGGGCCGAAGATATTCTCTCGGAAATTTTCGGCCGCGAAGGCCGCGCGGGCCGCCGCAGGCGAGGCCAGGATGTTCGTTATCATCTCGATCTCTCTTTTCTTGATGCCGTCAACGGCGGTAAGCAATCTCTTGTTCTCCCTGACGGCTCTACGCTGGACGTCAGCATTCCGCCGGGGACGCGGGACGGCCAGATTCTGCGTTTGAAAGGCAAGGGCGGTCCGGCGGTGGGCGACGGCTCTCCAGGTGATGCGCTGATCGAGATAAGCGTCCTGCCGCATCCCTACTTCACCCGCAAAGGCGACGACATCTACCTGGATTTACCGATTTCCCTGAAAGAGGCGGTGCTGGGCGCAAAGGTCAAGGTGCCCACGACAAGCGGAACGGTCACGGCGGCCGTGCCAAAATGGTCAAGCACCGGCCGCATTCTCCGACTGAAAGGACGCGGCGTTCCGCGTTCTGACGGCAGCAAAGGCGATCAATACGTTACGCTGAAGCTGGTGCTTCCGCAAAAGCCGGATGCGGAGCTCGAAAAATTCGTTGCGCAGTGGCAGCCTGCGGCGGACAGTCCGCGGCAATCCATGGGGGTGTGACGATGGAGACCCGAGAATTCATCGATCGATCGCATCTTGATATCACGACCTTGAATGCCTGGATCGAAGCGGAATGGCTGGCGCCCTTCGCCGGCGGAAGGGCATTCCACTTTTCGGACGCAGACCTCGCGCGGGCGCGGCTGATCCGTGATCTCAAGGAGGATTTCGGGGTGAACGACGAAGGCATTGCGATCGTTCTGCATCTCCTTGATCAATTGTACGGGCTACGCTGTCTGGTGAGGGATATTCACGCGATGGAAGTGCCCGATCGAACCAAAGATGTCGGTTGATGGGCGGCGATGCGGTGACGCACTTCGGCCGCGATTTCAAATGAGCGAAGTCTGGCCGCATGGTCGTAGATCTGCGCCGTTAACATCAGTTCGTCCGCATGGGTCTCGGCGATGAACGCTTCCAACCCCCGCTCGACGGCGTCCGGAGCACCCACCACGGAATAGGCTAACGCCCGCTCAACTCCCGCCCGCTCTACAGGCGACCAAAGGTCATCCATGTTGTCGACCGGTGGCGGCAAAGGTCCGGGCGTGCCGCGTCGCAGGCTGGCAAATTGCTGTTGCAGCGATGTCATGAGACGCCGCGCCTCGGCATCCGCTTCTGCCGCGAAAACGTTTACGCCAACCATCGTGTAAGGCTTCTGAAGCTGCTCTGACGGCTGAAACCGAGCGCGGTAGATATCCAACGCCCGCATCAGTTCCGCAGGAGCAAAATGCGACGCGAACGCAAACGGCAAACCTAGCATGGCAGCGAGTTGCGCACTGAACGTGCTCGATCCGAGCAGCCAGATCGGTACCCGCAATCCCGCACCTGGCACCGCCCGGACCATCTGGTTGGGCTGTACCGGTCCCAGTAAAGCTTGCAGTTCCATGACATCGTGGGGGAAACTATCGGCGGTCGTCGCGAGATCGCGGCGCAACGCCAGCGCCGTGCGCTGATCTGTGCCCGGTGCGCGGCCGAGACCGAGATCTATGCGGCCCCCGTAAAGCGATTCCAGCGTGCCGAATTGTTCTGCGATGACCAAAGGCGCGTGGTTCGGCAACATGATGCCTCCCGATCCAACGCGGATGGTCCTAGTGCCGCCGGCGATATAGCCGATCACCACCGCAGTCGCAGCGCTGGCGATGCCGGGCATGTTGTGATGTTCAGCAAGCCAGAACCGTTTGTAATTCCATCGTTCGGCGTGCTGCGCGAGATCGAGCGAATTGCGGAAGGCATGAGCCGCATCGCTGCCTTGGTTAATCGGCGACAGATCCAGAACTGAGAAGGGAATCACCGGCATCTCCAGTATTCGCGTAATTTCCCGGGCAAGGGATCGCAGGGTACGCGGCCGCCACGACGAACCTTCATTCCCGCGTTATGTAGGTATCTTCTTCACCGGGCGTAGTCTTGCGCCGAAACATTTGTGATCGTCACAGACGTCCGAGGCCGGCGTCTCTCGGCACGATGAGCCTTTGTCGCTTCAGCGGTTCATTACCCAAAAGACCAGGCTGAACAAAACGCTCACGAGCAAACATGTCATCAGGGGGAAATAGAACGTTACGTTTTTGCGCTCAATCACGATGTCGCCCGGCAACCGACCCAACCCGATCTGACTCAGATAGGGCCAAAGCAGGCCGGCCACCAGAATTACAAGACCGAGTACGACCAGGAAGCGCGCCATGGCGGTCAATCCCTGCGGGCTCCCGCGTCAATTCTGTCGGCGCTGACCGAACAATTGAAGCAGCATCATGAACAGATTTATGAAGTCGAGATAGAGCGCCAGCGCACCAAGCACGGCCTTCTTACCTGCGATTTCGGCCGTATCCGACTCGAGATACATCTCCTTGATACGTTGCGTGTCATATGCGGTAAGGCCAACGAATACGATGACGCCGATGATAGAGATGGCGAACTGAAGAGCGCTTGATTCGACAAAGATGTTAACGATGGACGCGATGACGATACCGATGAGTCCCATTAGAAGAAACGAGCCAAAACCCGAAAGATCGGATCTGGTCGTATAGCCGTAAAGGCTCATCGCTCCGTAGGTCGCGGCCGTGATGAAGAACACACGCGCAATCGAGGTGCCGGTGTACACCAGGAAGATGCCTCCCAGCGACAGCCCCATGACGGCGGCATAGATCCAGAACAGCACTGTCGCCGTTCCGGCACTCATTCGCTGGATGCCGAAGCTCAACGCGAGAACGAAACCCAGCGGCGCCAGCATCACGATCCAGATCAGCGGCGTGCCGGCGATGGTTTGATAAAAGCCTGAAGCCGCGGCCACGTAAGCGACGATACCGGTCAACACGAGACCGCCAGCCATGTAACTATAGACGCGTTGCATATGGACGCGCAAACCTGCATCGATCTCGGCGCCGACCGACGGCGGAGCGGCTATTCCCTGGGAAGTTTTCCGGGCGTTAGAATCGTAATAGCTCATCGGTTACTCCTGTAGGGTTGGCCCGACTAGAACGCGGGGTCATGGGTTACATCGATCCCGCCGCAACGCGCTCGCAAGCGGCAGGCCGCCGGGCCTCGCGCCATCTTGCGCCGATCAAGAAGCACCATGCCGAGATCCTCGATCGACAATGAGTAGTCCGGTGACGAGTGCAAGCAGCAAGGCCGCGAGCCCGTAGGTATCGGGAAACACCGACCAGAAAACCAGAGCACCCAACACCGCCGCGGAAGCAATAAACCAGAGCAGCATCGCCGCCCCGACGCCGGCCATAACGAGGAAGAATGGCAGCAGCAACAGCACGGCGGCCACCACCATGATACCCAAGAGCATTTGATCGAGGATCACTTGTTCGAGGATCACTGCGATCTCCGGTTTTACGACCATCAACAGGGTTGCGGCGCAAAGGAACAGCGAAGTCGCGGCCAGAACCCGAATCTATCTATCAACCGAGAATGAAGCGACGGGCTCATCGCGGCCTTGACGGACGTCAAATTTCGACAAGTCTGCTAGTGAGTATGCAGCGCGCGTTCGCTGCGCACCTGATCGGCGGTATAGGGCACGGCGTTGGGGTCGAACGCCTGCCAGCCCGATTTGCGGTACAGATCGCCGCGCTCCCTTAGTTTCACCGCGGAATGGTTCATCGTCGCCTCTATCCGCGGCAATTCAGTCTGTGGTACCCTCACGACGAGCAGCGTCCCGCCGCGACGCACGCCCTCGACGAAAACCTGCGCGTCCTCCTCGCTGACGCCGGCATTGGTCAGCGCGCCAAGCAAGCCGCCAGTTATGCCGCCGACCGCCATGCCGCCCAATATGGCGGCGAGCCACCCGGCGCCGACAACGGCGCCCACACCAGGAATCGCCAGCATCGTGACCAGGCTGGCGGTAGTCGCCGCCGTTGCGCCGATCGCAGCCCCGATGGCTGCTCCCTCGACCTTTCCATCAGCCGCGCCATGCTTCCGCAAAGGGACAACATTGGCGGTCTTCGCGGCGCGGTACCAGGTGTCGCAATTGTTCGAAATCACGCTGATTTCAGAAGGTGGCAGGTTCGGCAGGTTCGCGGCCCCGAGCGCAACGATGATCCGATTGGCGTCGTCGTATGAATCGTAGAGGCGGCAGGTTGTGATCAGCATGACACGATCCCTTTGCGCGAGAGACGGCAGATCATCCGCGGCTGGCGCGATGGGGCAGATAACGCTGATTACTGTTTCCCACCGTGATCACCGACCTCACCTTGACGGATATCAATGGAATGTCGCGGATTTCGTTGCGATGCGAATATTCCATTTCGGATAACTGGTTTGACGGTCGTCAACTCCACGCTTCCCGGGAGCTACTAAATTCGCTGAATTCTAGTCGAATTTTTGGGATGCAATCTGTCATGCCCTCTCTCGTTTCAACGTTTCACGATGCCGCGATCTCACCTGAGGCGTGGGCAGAAGCGCTAAAGGTGTTGACGGACGCAGCGGGCGTCGCGGGCGCGGCACTGATCATTTTGAACAAGAGCACCGGAAACGTGGACGAGGCCTACTTTTCTGGCTCTAGCGCTGGATTCAAATCCGATTACGTCCGGCACTACGCCGCTCTGGATCCGTACACGCCATTGCTCGACGCGCGCTGGAAAAAGCTGTCCGAGTGTCTCCCGGACTCGCTGTTCCGGAAGAGCGAGTGGTATAACGACTTTGTATTGACGTGCGGCATTCGCGATATTCTGGGATCGCGGCTTGTCGGTACGCCGAATCATCGCGTTATCTTCGGTATTCACCAGCAAATCGGTCGATACTTCTCTGACAGATTCGATTCGACTATTGACCTCGTGACCATCCCCTTGAAGCAGGCAGCTCGACGCCATCTCGAGCGTTTCTCTTCGGGAATTGCATTCGACGAATCCAGAACAGAGGTTTTGACTGAACGAAACCGGTTTTATTTCCACATTGACAACGGCAGCCGGTATCCGGACGAAACGGGATCTGTTTTTTCCACTCCCGACGACGCCATGGCCCATGCCTTCGTCATTGCCCAGGAGCTTGCGCAAGATGAAGGCTGGCAAGGATCCTCCGTTCTCGTTACGGATGACCGGGGACAGGAAATTACCCGTGTACGAATCGGCCGGTAGCTAGTGTGCCTGCGGCGCGATAACAGCAATGGATTTAGGGGAAACGATGCCCTACCCGCCGTATTAACGGGTCATTCCGGGAGGGCGCTTCAGGAGCGGGGAGCCTATATCTTTAGATCGAATTGTCCCCGTAACCGGTCAGCGATCAGTGAGATCATCTCGAAGGGGGCCTTGTCGTCGCTGATCTGCCCTTCCTGCATGATGACGACCTTCCAACTGTCGCCGTCCGGCCGAACCGTAATCGAAATACCGGTAGGCCGTTCGCCGCTGGAATCCAGCGTAACCGGCGTATTTCGCCGCAGCAGACGTCCGATCGGGTTCCGTGAAACGCGTCGGCGGGGCGATTGGCGAAGGCGCAGCAGTTGTGGCGCAACTGCACGGTTATTTGCAAGCGTATAGCTTCTCGCGGTCGACCTTCGCCGAACCTCGCATTGCGGTTTCGGCATGACGACCTCAGTTTAAGCCCAAGGACTTCCTTAAATTGGTGGCACCAACCGCCAGCGCTTGCCGCTCCTCGGCCGACATCTCCGGTTCGAAAGTGCGGACTACGCCGCTACGCCCAACAATACTCGGAAGTGACAACGTGACGCCAAACCTGTCATTGTAACTACCGATCGGTATCACCGCCCGCTCATCGCGAAGAACGATTTCCGCGATCCGTGCCGCAACGATGCCAATGCCAAACTGACTCGCATCATTACCTTCGATGATGGCGATGTTGGCATAACGAACGTCCTTTTCGATTTTCTTGCGCACCGTATCGAGCGTTTCACCGCGCTCCGCGATGAGTTTACTGAACGGCATGCCCGCGATACGCGCGGTTGACCAAAGAAATACCTGTGAGGTTCCGTGCTCTCCGATCACCTGGGCCTCTACTTGATTAGCATCGACATCAAAATGCTCCGCCAAATGAACCCGGAAACGCAAGCTATCGAGGAAGGTGCCGGTACTCAGCACGCGATCGTGCCCCGCGCTGCTGCGGGCAATATCGGCGAGGGGATCGGGCGGGTCGGTTATGACCACTATAACGGCGCGAGGTGCCGCGCGCACAACCTGCGGAACGATGTCACGATAGATTTCGGTGTTCTTATCCAGCAGCCGCAATCTGCCTTGAGGATCGTTCCGGTCCGTGGCACCGCCGGATTTTTCGTTTATTCCAGCGGTAATCATCACCAGCGTAGCATCAGCCAGATCGTCGTACCCACCATCGACAACCGTCGTCTTGGGACAAAGCGGCGATCCGTAACGAAGGTCGGCGGCAACCGCCGCCGCACGTTTGCGCGTTCGGTCCACGAGGACGATTGTTCGGGCACTGCCGCGTACGACAGCGGCGAAAGCGCAAGCACACCCAACCCTTCCCGCACCGATGATTCCAATCTTCATGACAACCCCGCAAGACTATTCGTCGACATGGCCATCAAACTACGATGAGTGCATCATTGGTTGATCGCCCGGTCAACGCTATTTCCGGGAATGCCAGTGGTCGAGGACGTTTGGCGGACGTCGGGTTCGGGAACCAGTTCATACCGGCCCGCCTGAGCGGCGGCCGGCGAACCGATAAGTATTGCAAGAGCGATGCTCGTAGTCGCGAGCCGCATGGGATTTCTCTTCGTGTCAGGATTTGGATGGATTGATTGTAGGCGTTGCAATCGGTTGAAGCGTTGATCGCCGTCAATTGACCTGTTGAAGCCCAAGGACTCCGATCACGTCATACCGCACGGCATAAAACAGCGGATTGATATCCCGGGCGTTCCCCTTGATCTTGATCTCAGCACCTAATGTAACCGTATCAAAATCATCTTCACCGTCCTCGACGTTCGTCAATCTGTACTCACGAACGTCCGCAGACCGATAGCGGTATCGCCGAGAAAACGTTATCGGGATCAAAGCGCCGCTTCACCTTCCGGAGCCGGTCGATATTGGCGCCATAGGCGAGCGCGATCTGGTCGTGGTCGTCCGGGCCGAGGAGATTGGCGTAGCCGCCGGGCAATGCCGACGGCGCCAATACCCGAGACAGATTGCGCGCCCACGCTCGATGGACAGCGCCATTTTTTTCGTCCTCCGGGTCCCAGGCCGCGATCGCCTCGACGAGGAAATGCTCTCGCCGTACGCCGAAGGCAGATCCCATCGCGGGTATCCGCGTCGCTGCGCCGTGGAAATGATGCATCGCAATCATCGCGAAGGGGGATGTCCTGTTGCTTCCGGCCGCGACGAGAGAGGCGACCACATCGGACGTCAGTTCAGGCAGCCAGCGTGTCTGCAGCGCATAGTGCCGGCCATTCACTACCTCGGCATCGAATATGTTCAGCAGATCGGCGTAGCTCATGGGTCCGATCGAGGCTGCTATTGTGGTGCCGAGGCGCTTTAATCCGTCGAGAATCTGCTCTCCTTGCGCCGGCTCGCCGCTCCAGACCGGCGCCAGGAACAGCGCGGGGCTACAGTCAGGTCCCGACAGCATACCGGCCGTCACCGCGAGTTCATCGGGCGCCGATGCGACTGTCTCGGCATAACGCCGCAGGACCTTAGTGGCTTCAGACCATGGAAACAGCATCAAGCCCGCCAGCAGTTCGCGGATCGGGTGGAGCCGAACGCGCATCGAGGTCACCACCCCGAAATTGCCGCCGCCGCCGCGTAGGGCCCAGAACAGGTCGGGGTGTTCCAAGGCGTCGGCTGTGATGTGCCGACCGTCCGCAAGGACGATCTCGACGCCGAGCAGGTTGTCCAGCGCGAGACCGAACCGCGAACTTAGGGGACCATAGCCACCGCCCAGCGTAAGGCCGGCCATCCCGACCGCGCCGCAATTGCCGGTAACCGCAACGAGACCGTGCGGAGCAGCAGCGGCGATGACATCTCTGGCTGTGGCACCGCCGGCGACCACGGCGGTACGTGCCGCCGCATGCACCGTCACGTGCCGCATCGCAGAGAGGTCGATCACAAGACCATTGTGGCGCAACGCCCGCCCCGCCCAGTCGTGTCCACCACCCCGGACTGAAAGGGGAAGTCGATGTGCCCGCGCAACGCGTACTGCAGCTGCGATGTCCTCGGGAGTCTCGCAGATCGCAAGGAGCGCCGGACAGTGGTCTACCGCGCCATTCCAGATCTGGCGGGCCGCTCCGTAAGCATCATCGCCGGGCAACACGACCTTGCCTCGCATCACTGTGCGAAGGTGCGCGGCGGCGAGTCCGGGCTCGACTATCTTGCTCATCGTTGCCATCTCAATCTCCCAATCGTTCTCACGGGAGAGTGAATCAGCCGCGCTACTGCATGATTACGCTGAAAAGGAAGTTCGCTACGACCGTAACGACTGCGGCAAGGGCTCCGCCTCGGTGCGGCGTGCTGAAAAGAGAAGTGCTTTCCTGGCTTCTTCCGTGACGACCAGCTACATTTGATGCGCTGAGGAATATGTCCTGCGTTCCAGGTCCCCTTTCGCTTCACGCCTTTTCGCGGCCGAACAATGATCGAGGGCCGCCGCGACCTCTGCGGCAATGATGGGCCAGCGCACAACATCCGCGATACCCGCGGCCACCAATACATCGGCGTCGATCTCATTCGCTGACGTCATCGCCAGCACAATCGGCAGATCGGGTGCAGCCGCATGCAGCGCGAACGCCAGTTCGAGCGACAATGGGGCGGACCCGAGATGGCCGATGACCAGCATGTCGAACCGTTCCGGTGCAGCGCGGCATGCGGCCAACGCTGCGTCGGCGGCCATGAATCCGACCGGCTCGTAGCCGAGTGCCGCCAACATCTCCTCGTCCCTCAACAATCGGGCGCTATCGTTGGTAACTATCAGTACTGTTTCACCACATCCCAATGGAAGCATTGGCGCATCGATCTCTGCCACCGGCCCGACGACCGCCAGACAGGGCAGCCAAACCTCGAAACGACTGCCCTCGCCCGGCGCGCTCCGCACGTTCATCGCGCCGCCATGCTCACGCACGATCTCCCGTACCGTCGCCAGCCCCAGCCCGTTCCCGGCCGAACGTGTGGTAAAGAAAGGCTCGAAGATTCGGGCCAGCGTGGACCCGTCCATGCCGCGGCCGGCATCTCGCACCGCGATGCGCACATAGCGGCCTGGTTGGAGCTCGCCGTGGGTAAGCGAGCGCTCGCCGACAACTTCGTGCACCTCGGTTTCGAGATCGATGCGCCCGGCATTTTCCATCGCCTGCGCTGCATTGTTGCAGAGGTTGAGGATCACCTGCTGCAATTCGGCCGGCTCGCCTGATACGATGGCGGCCACGGGTGCTTCCTGGATAACGAGATCGACCCCCGGCGGCAGGGAAACATTCAGCAACGACGCGGCCTCGGTAACCAGAGCTCGTGCGCTCAAGGGCCTGCGACGCGCGTCGCGGCGGCGTCCGAAAGTAAGAATCTGATCGACGAGATCGCGCGCGCGCTCTGCTCCTCGGCGGATCGCATCGAGATTGCGAAGCGGCCGGGTGTCCGAACCGAGGTGCTCTTCTATCACTTCCGAGTGGCCGAGAATCCCTCCCAGGATATTGTTGAAGTTATGGGCGATACCACTGGTGAGTGTACCCACCGTCTCCATGCGACGGGCCTGCTGCAGGCGCGTCTCCAGCCGTGCTCGTTCTCTTTCCATCGAGTGCCTCTCGACGGCATAGACAATGGTATCGAGGGCCATGCGCAACAGGCTGAGTTCGCCGGGGGCTGTTATGCGACAAGGCCGGCCGATCGCATCAAAACCCAGGGCAACGCCGGTACCGTCCTTATCGACATTGGTCGCACACGCCCATCCGCCCAGGCCAAGAGCGATGCAGGCGTCTTTGTTTTTGCCCGGCGGCATCCGGTTAACGCGTGGAATGTGAATAATTCCATCGACGATGGGGCCGAACTGTGCCGCGAACTCAGGCGCACGCTGTGGCCACCCCGGCGAAAATCTCATTCCCGCATTGCACCAGACGTGCAACCGTGGTGCCGGGCCGGACAAAACAAAATAAGCCCGGTCTGAGCCAAGACACCGCGCCATAACAGCGAGCGCACGTTCGATCTCAGCATCAATGTGTTGCGGCTGCGCGTTGATGAAGCGCATCGAGACGCCCGCGATCACGTGCTCGAACGCGGCGCGGCGCTGAAGCGCGTTCGCCCGCGCCCGCAACCGCAGGCCAAGACAAACCAGGAATCCGACCAAAAGCAGGGACGTACCGTAGAGCAGCCGACGATACTGTCGTGCTGAATTCCTAGATGTAACCTGGCGCGTCAGGACCATCGCGCGGAGAGTGTCCTGCTCCCGCTTTCGCGGCAAAGCGCGCATTGCCCTTAACGTGTTGTCGACGGCGGGGAGGAGGTCATGAAGCAATCGCCCGTGCGCCAGCAACGCTGCAACGGAATCACCACCGGCTACGCGAGCCCGTTGGTCGAGTTCATCCAAACCGTCCTGGACCTCGCGCGCGGCCTCCGACGAGGTATCGAGCGTCAGGTGAAGCATCGCAGCGGCGGCGGTACTGATGACCGGACCCAGGTCCGACGACGCCAGTCGAACGCTGAACCTTCCGAAAAAAGAAAGAGAATTATGCAACAGAGCATTGTCGCTCTTGAATTTTTCGACCAACTCCTCCTGCCGGTCGACCGACACCGCAAGTTGATCGACTGCCGCTGCCGTCTCGGTATCAATGGCGGCAGTTTTGCGCAGTCGATCGAGAGAATCGTGCAGTGCGTCGATCTCCCGGACTAATGGATCGTAGTTGCGCAATGTACCGGCGCGCGCGGTGAAAACATCGCGATAGAGCGCGCTTTCTATCATTGAGAAACGATCGAGCTCCCCGAGGGCGTGATCGAACATTTCTGCCTCCGGATTGATCGCACGCAGCGACAGCCAGGTGAGCAGCACAACCAGGATGGGTACGATCGCGGCGGCCGGTGTTATCTTCATTGCGGCGTTCCAACAATCGGGGCGCCGCGATAGGTCCCGGTCAGCGTCTTCAGGAAAGCAACGATGGAATCGACCTGTTGATCCGACAGGGTCCGATCGAGCTGCGCCGCAGCCATTTTGTGCACGGCCTCCTCGAGGGTCGGTGTGCTGCCGTCATGAAAATAAGGCGACGTCGCCGCCACGTTGCGCAGGCTCGGCACCCGCACAATCTCGGGTTTCGCCTGGACGAGCGGACGGAAGATTCCCTGCCGTTCGAAGAGATTGCCCCCAACATTCGCACCCTGATGGCAAGAACTGCAGCCGAGTGACTTGAACAGTTGATAGCCATGCATTTCCTGGGGCGAAAGCGCCGACGCATCGCCGCCGAGCCAACGGTCAAACCGGCTTCCCGGTGTAAGCAACGACCGTTCAAAGGTCACGAGAGCGTCCAGGAAGCTGGTACGATCCGGCGCCCGGCCGTAGGCGGCACGAAACTGTTGCACCATCTGCGGATCGGCGTTCAACTTGCCGAGAACTTCGTCAACGCTCGTCCGCATATTCGCTGGATTTTCCAATGACGACTCGACCTGCGCCCCGAGCGCCCGAAAGTTGCCCTCCCAATTCAGCCGAAAATTGAGCGCCGCATTGAAGACGGTCAGCGTGTCGAAGGGAGGTTTCGACCCGTCATGGGCCGCGGCTCTTCGGCCACCGCTGGCACCATTGGTTTGCAGGTCGTGACAGGAGGAGCATGCGAGCTTCCCGTCACCGGACAAGCGCGGGTCGCCGAACAGACGCTCTCCGAGCGCCAACTTCTGCGGATCAGCCACAGGCGGTGACGGAATGGGTGTTATCGGTTCCTGGTCGGCCAACGACCCTGGGTCCGAAGACTGATGATCGGGAGCTTGCGCGGTCGCTCCACTTGCCAAGAGAAACAGCAACGCCAGACAGATCCACAGCCGCCCGCGGCGCGCTCGCATGATGGTCGACACCACCGGCCCGCGCGCAAACGCAGTTTTCAGATGGTGTCGCCGACACAAGGCCGGCGACCACGATCGCATCATTCGCAACGGTCTCCACGCCTCGCAAAGAATTCGATGCCGCAGCGAGAGATGCCGATGTCTCGCAGGGTTCGATTGTCGAGAGCCCGCAGCTCCATAATCGCCATGCGCCTGTGCCTCTCTCCGTGCTTCTCGATCGAAATTTGACAACAAGTGACGTGATAGACGCGCTCCAAGTTATTGCGCTGGACTGGTTCTGACGCGATCGCGGTAGTGGGCCGAGCGCTCCGAACTCGTCATTCGCAATTAGGTACATGGCGATCTCTGTGTTCGTCCAAGTCTCCAAAATTCGGATACATCGCTTCGGCATAGGCAGCGCAGCCCGCGAGAGCCTGCGAAAACGTCCAGGACAACACCGCGAGCAGGAAGCCCGAAAATGCGACGTCACCGAACGTGGCAAAGCGCCCGATAACCTTTGCGGTCAGCCCAATCACCGCCGCGGAGATTGCGCGCCACCACGCATCCTCCCCTGACGACGTCCGCAGCGTTCTATCGTCGCTGATGAGCCAGTCTTTAGCCGGGGCGCGACGATTCGGGTATGATCGGACGCGCGACCCCGAGGCTGTGGATCGTCCAACGAAGGTCGTGCCAGCTTCTGCTGCAGCGTATCTCTGAGTTATTATCCTCGCATCTCCGCGCATGGCAAGCATGAGCGGTGACCGGTCGCCAGGCAACTGCTTCTCGAACTGCATTAACTTCTCCCAAAAACGGTTGGCTCGGGAGATTTTGCAATACGCATGTTGCCGTAACATTCCAGCTCGGGAGATTAAGGCTACGGTTGTAATGCGGCGCGCTGCCTTTCTCGTTCCGGAAGTGGATACCGCTGCGGATCGCGGAGTTCGCCAGGCAGTCGCTTGTCGTTCTGTTCGACACGCCATCATCAGAGTGGTTCGACGGGCAGCGCAAACACGTAGCCGACGCCGCGTTCGGTCAAGATGACCCGTGGCGCGTTTGGATTGGTCTCCAGCTTGCGTCGCAGGCGCAGCACCTGCACGTCGATACTGCGGTCGAAGACATCTTCGTGGATGCGGGTTGCCTGCAGAAGGTGTTCACGGGAGAGCGGTCGCTGCGGGGCGTCGAGAAACGCAATCAGCAGCGCATATTCGCCCTTCGTCAGCGCAACCGGAACTCCGCTGGAATCACTGAGGCGCCGGTTGCGCCGATCAAGCTGCCAGTCGCCAAATCGGCAGCGGCCTCTTTCCGAGTCTCGCTGGGCTGCTACCTGTCCAGCTTCCCGCCGGCGCAGCACCGCTCGGATGCGCGCCAGCAGTTCCCTCAGACCGAACGGCTTGGTGATGTAGTCGTCAGCGCCGAGTTCCAGTCCAACCACCCGATCGATTTCGTCCCGGCGATGACCTGTGGTGATGATCACTGGAACGTCAGAGTGTGACCGAATCTCGCGGAGTAGATCGAGACCGTCGTCTTGGCCAAGCCGCAGATCTAGGATCACCAGGCTGGGCTCGTTGCCCGAAAACAAGGCAGCCACCTCTTCGCGTCCGGAGGCGGAGATGGCCTTGATGTCATGCTCCTCAAGGTAGTTGATCACCAACTGCCGCATGGTGCGGTCGTCCTCGACAACGAGGCATGTCGGCTGGCCGCGTTCCGCGTTGGCCTTCTGATCTGGCTGGTCGAACGCCTCGAATCCGCCTTTGCCGAGCCCAGCTGCTTCGCCGTGCACAGGTTGGCCGCCGCGGTTCATCGACGGAATTGCGGTCCTTACGGTCATCTTCGATTTCTCTGAAGCCGTTGGAAGCTATAGGGATGGGAATCTATAGAGCCCGTCTTCCGCACCGCAATACAAATTTCAGAGAGCATATCTAGCATCAATGCCGTTGACGCAATAATCAGAGTCAGACTATTTTCAACTGAGTAAGGCACTGACTTGAGGCAACATCATGGCCAACGGCCAAACCGTCGGAATCACCCGGCGTGAGGAGTATGCCGAGGCCACTCGGCAGGCGATCGTCGCGGCCGCTCGCCGGCTGTTCAGCGAACGCGGCTATTTCGCGACCAAAGTCGACGATATTGCTGCGGCCGCCCGGGTAGCACCCGCGACCGTCTACGCGGTGTCGGGCGGAAAACAAGGCCTGCTGCGCACCCTGATGGAGACTGTGACTACCGACCCGATCATCGAGGCGACGATCAGACGCGTCGAGGAAATGGACGACCCTACGGCTATTCTCTGCCTGGTTGCGGCTGCCGTCAGGAATATGCGGGAAGAGTTCGGCGATGTCATGCGCGTGCTGCTCAACACGGCGCCACACGACAGGGCCATTTGCGATAGCCTGGCCGTTGCGACGACCCGCTACCGCAACGCGTTCCTGCCGATTGCCCAACGTCTTATGAATCTGGGCGCCTTGCGTGAGGGCATCGAGCTGAATGAGGCGGTCGATGTGTTCTGGTTCTATTTTGGTTATTCCGGACTTTTCACTCTGCATGACGAGAACAAGTGGAGCTTTGAGCGGGCCGAGCGCTGGCTCTGCGGTGAGGCTAGCCGGGCTTTACTGCGAGATCGCCCCCCGTCTTAAATCAAGCAAAAATCGCGTTTTTGCCGGCTAACAGGACGCAGCAAGAATAAGATCTTCGTCGCCTCTGCTTGGCAGAAGGCAGAAAGCACGCGTTATGTTTGTAATGAGACCTGTGCGGCGAAGAACGTCCGAACAGGGTGGCGCGCCGGGAAGCCTCGCTATCGGATTGCGCTCAAGAACGACCTCTGAGGCGTCCGGTCTGTGCGGCCGCGAGCGATAGTTGTCAGAGATCAATCGCGACAAGAAGAGTGTCGACGCGAATAGACGCGCCCCGAAAGCAGCCTGAGTCAGTCATGAGGGGTTCGGCAATGATCCCGCCGTTTAGTCCACTTTTTCATCAGACCGGGCTTCATGCTGGCTGCGATTCTCGTGAAAATGATCACGCGGCCCACCGCACTCACGAAACCGAATCCGGCAATTGCATAGTCGACCACATCAGCAATCATGGCAGTACCTCACGACCTGCTCGATGTGGGATCGGTGGGGAATGCCCATATCCCGCAATGTCCGATCATCGAGTTCCGCCAAAGCGGCGGCAGCCCTTCTGATCTTTCGCTCCCGGCGCCCACGCGTCCAAAGAATTACAACGGCCTCCCGGGGCAGAGTAAGCCAATTCCAGCGGCTTGACCGACTGATGCGAAGCGATGTGACGCCACCAGATTCGCGCAAGCTATCGTCAGCGAAGGCCGCCTCGAATCCAGCCGGCGTGGCTTGATTGGCTTCGCGTTCAGGTCTCGGTAGCACCGTGCCGTCGTGACTTGCTGTCGTCGAAACCAACGATACAAATCCGCGCCGCTGGCGTCTGGAGATATCCCTCGGTTGCAGGATTTTCCCTTCGTTGGAATGAAGCATGACGGGAAAGCACGCCGTCGGATGCACAGATGCGCCGTACAGAGCGAAACCTTCCATGAGAGAATTGAAGATCGACGACCAAATCCCGGTCTTCTGACGATCTGCTGCCGTCATCGACGGCATCTCGCCGGGAAGCGAATCCGCGGCTGCCAAATCCGGCCGTGGAACCGGCGTTAATTTCTCATACGCAACGTTCGGCCAGCCGCGCAAGCCGAAGCGGATTTCTTCGCCGCTCGGGGCGTTGTTTCGACTGACAACTCGGTTCACTGATACAGATGAATGCATTCCCGGCATAAGATGTGCTCCCGCAAGCTGTTTGCGGAAGAACTCTGGTGGCTGCCTGTTACGGGATGATCTCTTCAATGGAAAATGTGGTTACAACCGCAGCTTGGGGACGCCGTATTTTCGCCGCCACCTCTGCAGCTCGCTATTTCGGAGAAGATTTCTGAGCATTTCCGCCGAACGTTCGAGCGCTGCAACCAAGATCCATCGCCACAGATTCGCATAGGCTTCGAGGACGCGCCTCCGCCAGTAATGCGCCGGGTTCCAGATATGTGTTCAATCGCGGCGTTCGGTGAAATCTCCGTGATCCCAAAGATTTCCAGCCACGCTTGCCTTGCCGCCCGGGCTCACGGAGCCTTGTTCTGAGATCGCGCCAAGATGTCTCAAGAACCCGGCAAGTGCGTCAGATACTCGTAGACCGCATGGAGTTCTTCATCACCCATTCTTCCAACAGGCCGCCACGGCATCCGCTCACTGAGTTGATGGCCGTTAGGATCGATGCCGGTACGCATGGTGGTGATAAATTCCTCGAGCTTCCATCCCTTCACAAGACCAAGGTCAGGCCCGAGAGGTCCCAACTGACCGAGCACACCGCCGGTCAACTTGTCGCCGTGGCATGCGCGGCAATCCTGATACGACAGGATATATTCGCCATACTGCAAAGCGGGACTCTTTGGCGGTGCCGTGACGATACCGGTAAATACCGGCTTACCCCGGGGAAGCATGCCTGCACCCAGCATAACGACCCCCAACAGGTTGAGATGATCCGGCGGATTCTCAGTTTGCTTCCCGGCAGCCGGCAGACTGCGAATATAGGCAATGACGGCCCGTGTATCGTCATCGCTCAGTTTGCCGGAATTGGTGTAGGACATGATGATCAGCCAGCGCTCGTCTTTGTCGACGCCGTTGCGAATTGCTCGAAAA
The DNA here is from genome assembly GCA_028290305.1 of Bradyrhizobium sp. The sequence continues at coordinate 61,400 of JAQGKC010000346.1, read as the reverse complement.
ATGTCGCCATCCGACCAGTGACTTAATTGTCCGGCGGGCGTGAGGTTAGAAGACACAAACGATCCGATAGGCACCGGAAAATCTTCGCCGACGTCGAGACCGCCCGTAAGTGTACCGGTTTTTGAGTGGCAAGCACTACAGAAGCCGTTGGAGATATCCTGACCGCGCCGAATCTGTTCGGGCGTGCCCGCGACCTTTAAGTCCGGAGCCGGGGCGCTCCGGGCATGCAACTTAACTAGCCCGACGAGTGCGACCACGCTTACCAAAGTAAAGGCAGCCGACAACAGAGCTGCCAGGCCCGCTCCTCCCCATTTCAAGAAATTATTCTTTGTCCGCCAGGCGCGAAGGCTCGCCCAGGACAGCAGCACGGCAGTAGTGATCAATAATATCAGACCAAGAAAATTAAACATGGTGCATCCCCTAAACATGTCGAGCGAGATGATCACCGGCGATGGGCGGCCGCTGTCATGAGGCAAGCCAGCAACCGGAAGGACTCTGCCGCGGCCGCAACCGGCGGCACGCAAAATCGGCGACGCCAATGGCGGGTGATACCGCCACTGGCTGTTCGGTTTTCTGTAAAGGGTTCTATCTAGTCCGGGCGATGCGCCGGGCCGGCCGCTCATCAGGTTGTCTCGGCTGCGAAGGCGCATCTCCGACTCGCGGACCGCCGGCCCTGTCAGTCCTGGACGCCATGATCAGCAGCATGTTGCGATCGACCTTGCTCAGCGCGTTGCGGGGCAATTCGTCGATTATCTCGAGATCCTCCGGAACCTTATAAGACGCAAGCCGGGTCGCGACGTTGCGGAGAATCTCGGAATGGACTGCTTTCTTCGTTCCGTCTATGAGCTTGACGAAACCGAACACTCGTTGACCGAACACGACATCCGGTACGCCCACCACTGCGGCTTCCTGGACCGCGGGATGGCAGGCGACCAGCGCCTCCTCCACTTCGACAGGCGAGATGTTGGTGCCGCCGCGAATGATGATGTCTTTCTTGCGAGACACGAACCAGAGGTCATCACCTTCGCCCCGTCGCATCAGGTCGCCGGTACGATACCAGCCGCCTCCGAGGCTTTCTTCAGTCCCTCGTGGATCGTTCCAGTAACCGGTGAAAACGTTTGCCCCGCGGATCAGGAGTTCTCCGGTCTCACCGTGTGCGACGTCCGCACCGTTATCGTCGATCAACCGAACGCGCGCGCCCTTCACGATGCGCACAACCGGCCCGGGTTGCAGACCGAAGGTCAGAGATCCAACGACTTCCGTTGCTCCCCATAGGTTGTAGAGAGGGGCGCCGAAGGCCGAAGAAACCTGCGCCTGCAGATCGACCGGGCAGACATCCGCTCCGGTCAGGCAGAATCGCAGGGACGCGAGATTGCGCGGCCGGATTCGCTGGCGCTCGAGCAGCGCCGCATACTGGGCAGGGAAGCCGATACACAAGGTACAGCGATGGTGTTCGATGGTGTCGAGGACAACATCGGCGTCAAAGCCCTCGAGCAGCACAAAGGGTACACCGAACTGGATATAGGCGAGAAAGCTGATGAGCCCGCTCATGTGCGCCAAGGGCAATGGCTGGATCATGACATCATCGTCCGAAAATCCCCAATGCTTGATAGTGAGGTCCAGGGTTTCAGACAGCGTTGCCGGTGTATGCATGACGAATTTGGGCTGGCCCGTCGTCCCGGACGTGTTGATCAACACCGCGGGCTCGTACGAGGCTGGCGAGACCGACAAACTTTCGTTAGTGGCCACGTCGAATAGCGTTTCCCACGGCTGGACGCCGTGGTCCTCGAAGGTTCCGTTGACGACAAAGCGCTTGTTCGGGGCAAGGATCGAGGCATCGACCGGGGCGACATTGCCGTAGAGGCCCATTTCGCCAATGTAGAGTGCAGGTTTCAATCGCTGCAAAAGGGGTGCGATTTCCGCGAATTTGAACGCGGTTCGCAAGGGTGCCGCGATAGCCCCCAATTGAAAGCAGGCATAATAGGCGACGATCATTTCGGGTCTGTTCATCATGTGAAGGACGACGCGATCGCCCAGTCCGACCCCACGCACCGCCAGGCCACGCGCAAGGCTTTCGGCTTCGATCGCAAGCCGTTCGTAAGTCCAGACTTCTTCGCGAAAGACGAATGCCGTATTTTTCGGCCGAGTTTGCGCCTGGTGCGTCAGGGCATCTACTGGAGTCATTTTCATTGGCTGGTTTCCCATTGCTGATATGCGGGCACCCAAATTGGACGGGCTTGCGCTACCGCACGATTTCAGCCTTGGGAAAAACGGTTGCGATCGTAAGCGGGGGGTAACAAACGCAGGGCGGAAACCGGGCGAAACGCGGTTTCCCCGGCGCGTTACGATCGTAACGAAGTTTATGATGCCGATGACACCGAGCCGTAACACGGCCCCCACATCTTCCGTGGCAGACGATGCCGGGAGGCTCGAAAGGGACAGCAAACGTTACGAGGATTTTAGGAGGACCGGCTGAGAAGTGACACTTTTATCACGTCTATTCGTTCTGGTGGCTGTCGCGCTGCTGCCCGTGATCGCGATTCAAATGCACAATGAATTTGACCTGCGCCGCGCGCGCCAAGTTGAAGTACAAAACCACGCGCTCAGCCTGGCTAAGCTCGCCGCAGCAGAACAGCAGCAGATCGTCCAGGGAATTCGTGAAGTCCTGATCGCGATGTCAGAACTCCCGGCGATAAAAACGAGGGATAGCCAAGCATGCAATGCCTACCTGGCTACGATGCAACAGCGGTTTCCGGCGTTCATTACCTTTCTCGTCACCGACTTGGATGGCCGGTCCTTCTGTGACACGAACAGCGACCACAGGCCAATCAGCATCGCCGCACGGACCTACTTTGCCAACTTCTTGAAGACCGGCGCATTCACGGTCGGAGAATTCTCGACAGGTCTGTCGACCGGTCGGAACGTCCTTCAGTTTGCGTTGCCGTTCTACGACGACGGTGGCCGCATGGGCGGTCTCATCGTAGCGGGTCTCAGCCTCGATTGGCTCGCTGACTACATTGCTCGAAAGGGTGTTCCGGAAGGAGCCGCCCTCGCTGTCACGGACCGCAACGGTATTTATCTCGCCCGCTACCCCCATAACGACCGGTTCGTCGGCACAAAGATGCCCGGTGACAAATACCTGAAAATGGACGGCCGCGGCGCGGTCGACATCCTAGACGTCGATGGCGTGGAGCGGATCGAAGGCTACTCAGCCTTGCGAGCTGATTCCGGAGGGCTTGTTGTCAGCTTTGGCTTGAACAAGGCGCAGGCCTTCACCGAAATCCAAGATCGCACGCAACGCGGCATCCTCCTGATCGTCTTGAGCACCTCACTGATGTTAGTCCTGACATCGTTGGGCGCCCGACGGTTCATCCATCGCCCACTTGGCCAATTGGTCGACGCCGCAAACCAATGGCGGCTTGGCGAATTCGCCCAACGTGTGGACATCCGGGATAGATCCGAAATCTCTCGGGTCGCCGACGCGTTCAACACCATGGCCGATGCACTGGAACAACACGAGCGCGAATTGTCAGAGGCGAAGGAAAAGGCCGAGGAAGCCGCGGCTCGGATCAAGATGATCTTTGAGAGCACAACCGACAGCGTGCTCATTGTCGATCAGGACTGGCATATCAGCTATCTCAACGGGCGGGCCTGGGCAGAGTTTGCCGAGGGGCACGATTTCATCGGCGCGAACCTGTGGGCGGCATTTCCGGAGGCTGACGAGGAGACTTTCAGCCAACTTCGAGAGGCGATGTCGACCCAATCCCCGGCCTCGCTGGAAACGTGCTGTGCTCGCCGCGATACGTGGTACGCGATCAATGCGTTCCCCTCCAGCCAAGGTCTTGCGATCTACTTCCGGGATATTACCGAGCATAAGCACGCCGTGGAGGCGCGCCGCCTGATCGAGGAGCAGCTGCATCAGAGCCAGAAAATGGAGTCAGTCGGCCAGCTCACGGGCGGCGTCGCGCACGACTTCAACAACTTGCTTACGGTGGTCTCTGCGAATCTCGAACTCATTGAGGACATGGCGGATCATGGCAGGATCCGGCAGTTCGCGGCAACCGCACGACGTGCCGTTGATCGGGGGACAAAGCTAACGGCGCAGCTTCTCGCCTTTTCCCGGCAGCAGAGACTGAATCCAAAGCTGGTCAACGCAAATCAGCTCATTTCCGAGTTCAAGGGACTTATCCGCCAAGCGATCGGGGGACGATGTGAGATCAATCTACGGATCGATGAACGATTGTGGTTGTGCCATGTCGACCCGCCGCTACTGGAGACCGCTCTTCTCAACCTGGCCCTGAATGGACGAGACGCCATGCCGGACGGCGGCGTACTCGAGATCGAGACGCGGAACGTCGTCATGGACGAGGGAGCCGCGGTCGGAATCTTGCCCGGATCGTATGTCAGGCTGTCCGTCACGGACACCGGCTGCGGGATGCCTCCGGAAGTGCGGGATCGGGTGTTCGAGCCCTTCTTCACGACCAAAGAGGTCGGCAAGGGCACCGGGCTCGGCCTGAGCATGGTCTACGGCTTTGTCCGACAATCCGGTGGACATGTTGCTGTCGAAAGCGTGCCCGGCGCAGGGACCACGGTCGCTCTTTACCTGCCTAAAGCCACGCAAGAGCCTGATGCCGAAGTTGAAGCCATCCAAACACAACTCTTGCCGGCGGGCTCAGAGCGAATTCTGGTGGTCGAGGACAATGACGATCTCCTGGAAGTCACGTCGGCCATGCTGACCAGGTTCGGCTATCGGGTTGTTTCCGCCCGGAATGGTGCGGAGGCCTTCCGGATGCTCGAGAGTGGCGAGCAATTCGAACTCTTGTTTAGCGATATCGTGATGCCAAACGGAATGAGCGGGGTTGAGCTCGCCCGCGAAGCGAAGCGGCTCAGCAAGGGCATCAAAATCCTGCTCACGTCGGGCTATGCAGGGGACGTCCTGGAACGACATCGAGCGGTGGACGAATTTCCGATCATCGACAAACCCTTCCGCTTGGCGGATTTGGCGCGATGCCTACGATCAATCCTACACGAAGCCTGAGATCCTCAGCCCTGCCCTTGCCTCCTCGCGCTTTGTCAGAAAGGACGCTGACGGATACCGCGACGGGCAGCGCATGCGCCTCTATTCCTGCAACGGGCTCATTATAATTCTCCGATCAAGTCGCCGCCAACAGCGGATGATGCGCGAACCATCTGACCTATGATGCGATCGAGAAAGCCTGAGGGGAACGAGCCGACTTAAGGCCCATTCGTATTTCGGAAGCTACATCCTGGTGGGTGCGACCGGACGAAAGCATGTCCCTCGCTCTGATCTCGGATACCGCCCAGCCGGGCTTGCCGAAAACCAGAATTCTTTCGGCCAATTCTGCAGCTTCCGTTACCGAATGCGTGATGAAGACCGTGGTTTTTTTCTCCTCGCCTATCAAGTTCAACAAGTCGTTTCTCAATGAAGCGGCTGTGATTTCGTCCAGCGCCGAGAATGCCTCGTCTGCCAACAGTAATTCTGGATTGAGAGCAAAAGTTCTGGCGATCGATACTCGCTGTCGCATGCCTCCTGAGAGCTGATGGGGATACGAATTCATGAACTGCCCCAAACCAACGCGGTTAAGCCAGAACCGAGCTTTCTCCAGTCTTTCCGCCTTCGGGACGTGAAGAATTTCCATTCCGAACGCGACGTTCTCCGTGGCGGTGCGCCAGGGAAGAAGGCGGTCGTTCTGGAAGATGATGCCAACCTTTCCTTTCAGGGCCTGAAAGTCGGCGAAGGGGTCTGTTCCGAGCACACGCACCGAGCCTGAACTTGGCGCCTGTAAACCGAGCAGAAGCGACAATGCTGTCGACTTACCGCAGCCGGTTTCCCCGACAATGGCCACGACTTCCCCACGCCGCACGTCGAACGAAAGGCCGGAGCAGGCCGTAAATACGGCCCCTTCCCTCGTGAATGTCTTGACGACATTGGAGAAGACGACAACGGGCATTTCGTTCATCATGCGACCTCGCTTCTGGGACGCCACGATAGCAGTCGACCTTCACAGAAGCTGATAATTCCCTGGTAGATGAAAAGCACAGCAACCAGACTGAGCGTCCACGCCACTGCGCCCGCCATGTCGAATACCGATTGCGCCTGCAGGAGTTGAAAACCGACGCCGACGGTCGAGCCGATCAATTCTGCTATAACGGCCACGCGTACGCCGTTTCCGAGGTTGACGGTCCACGCACTCATGATTTCAGGCACAATTGCAGGCAGAATAATCTTCGTCAGACTCTGCGTCCGGCTTGCTCGAAACGCCTGGCCCAGATGGATGAGATCGAGGTTGACCGATTGCACGGCGCTGTCGATGTAGAGAGCGAATGCAGGCAATGTCCCAATGAGCAAGATAAACGCGATCCGGACTTCCACTTGCGCGAACCAGATCACGGCGAAAACAACCCACGAAAGCGCGGGCACGCCCTGGATCATATGCAGCAAAGGGCGCGCATAGGTTCTCACGCCCTTGAAAAGTCCCATCGTGACGCCGAGTGCGGTGCCCAGGACAAATGCAAGTAGAAGCGCCACAAGTACACGAAGCGAGGTCGCGAGGAGACTGACGAGGTTAGACCACTGCGAGAAGATCCTCCAGATCGCCCGTCCGATATCGCCGAGCGGGGGCACAATCGCCGGGGAGAAGAAGTAAGTCGAAATTTGCCAAAGCACGGCGACGGCGATCAAGTCGACGATAGCAGGCTGGTGCTCTCTGAGACGTTTCCAGAACGAGCGACCGGAAACCGCGCTCACTATATTGGTGTCATCCGGAACCGCGTCGAAAGACAGACTGGCGCCGCCATTGGACGCCTCATTTTGCTGGATCATAGAGAATGCTCTCGCTCGGCATCGATTTCAGATAGCCCACACTTTTGGCGGCCTTGAACACCTCCTCCGAAGCGGCCCTATTGGCACTCGCCCAGTACAAATTCAATTGCAGACGATCGGACGCGATCAACTCCTGGATGACAGGCTCCGCAACTCCCAGGTCCTTGGCAATGAGTGCGGCAGCTCTTTGAGGGTTGGTCTTGATGAAGTCCGCTGCCTTCTCATAGGCAGCGAACAGCTTCGGAATAATTGCCTTGTTTTGATCGACCCACGCCTGCTGCGCAGAAATTCCCAAATATGGAAACGCGTTATAGCCGGTGGTCTCCTTCCACTTCGACATGACGTCGATGCTTCGAAAGTCATTGTTGCCATGAATCAAGATCGAATACGAAGGCTCCCACAACTGCACAGCGTCCGCGCGCCCACTCTTGGCCATTGGGACGAGCCCCGACGAATCCGAATTTCGCAATTGGACCGTATCCATATCGAGCCCGCCCAACTTGGCGAGATAACGGAACATCGGAAAGCTTGCCGTCGGCAACGACGCAGCGAGGGTCTTCCCCTTCAAATCGGTCACCGTCTTTACATCGCTGCCTTGCGGCACAACGACTGTGGCCCAAAAATCGAAGACATTGAACAAATAGACAACGTTGAGGCCTTTGTCCCTCAGAAGAGCGACATCCGCCAACAAGGTACCGCTGCCCCCGAGCTGGTCGGTACCGGCGGCAAAATCCGTTCGGTACGTCGCGGTCGGCTTCTGAACGAAGGTGAGATCAAGACCGTTCTGTTCGTCGAACTTTTCGGCCTTGATTACCGGTCCCATGAATGCCCCAAGCGAGGGAGCGGGCAATGTGGGAATCGTCAGCTTGACGGATTGCGCATGAACCGCACCGATCGATACGGATATGGTCGCGACGATTGAACCGAAATTCCTTATCCACGGCATACTGCGACCTCTGCACTATCGGTTCGAAAACGGGGCCTCGTCAGCTTTTCGCCGTCTTCACGAAATCGTACCCCGTCCAGGGCGCGTGAATCAGAAGGAAGCTGAAGGGCTCGGTGTCGCTGAGATTGCAAACTTCATGCTCATAGCCAGGCGGCATCGCGCAAAACGCACGTGACGGCATCTGCACAACCCCCTCCTCGCCATCTCCCCTGTACCGGATTTCCCCTTTGCCCGAGACGACAAGGAAAAGATCCCAGGTCTTGGTATGAATGTGGGGAGCAAGCTTCTGACCGGGATTGACGCTGAAGAGACTGGTTTCAGATTCAGGAACCTGATGCAGAACTGCTTTTGAACAATTGCCATGTGCATTGTTGCCGACTGCGGAAAGAACATCTTCCACAGAAACAAGCGCCGGACCGCTCATGTATTGCTCCACTTCTGTTAGATCTGACATATCAATTTAACATGTCATTCTCAAGCCGATAATGCGAGCATCGCTCGCCCGATTTGGAGGCAGACGCCCCCTGCGATCACACTGGCTAGTCGATTCCGGCAATGAGCGAATTGACGGCACGCTTCTCGCGTTTGTCGACGGACAGAGCGAAGATGTCGGGTCGGCTATAATGCCCCACCGGGTCAAAATCGTACTGTGCCCGGGCCACCTGCCCGATATCGATCTCTGCCGAAAGGATGCCTTCCTCGTCCCACAGCGGACCCGCAAGCACATTTCCGAGGGGATCGACAATGCAACTGCCGCCGCGGGACACGATGGCATCGGGCTCTGTCGGCAAATCCGATGGATAATTGTCAGGATAGTCGCTGCGGCGGCAGAACTGGTTGCTCGAAAGTACGAAGCAGCGGCCCTCAAGCGCGATATGCTGCATCGAGGAAAGCCACGTCGGACGGCCATCCGCAGTGGGCGCGCAGTAGACCTGAATTTGCTGCGCATACATCGCTGCCCGCATCATCGGCATGTAGTTCTCCCAACAGATGACCGAACCGAGCTTGCCGACCTCCGTGTCGAACACCGGCAGCGTCGAGCCGTCTCCGTATCCCCACACTAAACGTTCCGAACCTGTCGGCATCAGTTTGCGGTGTTTACCAAGGAAGCGACCGTCCGGCGCAAATGTCACCACTGTACAATAGAGCGTTCCGCCATCGCGTTCGATAACACCCATGACAAGGTATGCGCGGTTTTGCTTGGCAATTTGCGCCAGAATATCGACCGCTGGCCCGGGAACCTCGATTGACGACGCATGATATAGCCGAAACAATTCTCGGCCCTCCGGCGAACGCGCCCCGATCGTCGCGCCGAAGCTGGCGCCACGCGGATAGGCCGAGATAAATGCCTCCGGGAACAGGATCAGCTTGGCGCCTGTCCTGGCGACGTCGGCAGTTAGATCGCGCGTCTTCTCGAGCGTCGCCTGCAGATTGAAGGCCACCGGGGCGGCCTGAACACATGCGGCGGTGTATTTCGGCTCAAAAGGCGCATCGAGCCGACCGAAAGCTTTCGAATTGTCGCTGGCCATTGCACGGGTTCCATTTATCAACGGACAAATACTAACACTTCAAATTGACATGTCAATTTAGTGAGAAACAAAGCGCCTACTTGCGCTACTTCTTACGCACCGCCGTCTTTTCGCGTCGCTCGCTGTCGGCGGTCAACGTCGCCAGAATGGCGCGCTCCGTCGTCAGGACATGCGCTCGCAAGGCGCTCTTCAAGGCTTGGGCATCACGTTTCTCAAGAGCCTTGACGATCGCTGCATGCTCGCGCTGCCGCGCGTCAGCCGCCTTCGGATCGAATCCCCGCTGAACGAGATATGTCACGATCTGCAACTGAATCTGAAGTTGAGAATAAAACCGGATGAGGAACGGATTGGCGGCGGCCCTCACGATCAGCGAGTGGAATTCGACGTTCGCACGGACGAATTCCGACGTAGAGTTGGACTGCCCCAGTCTCTGAAGGCATTTCCGCATCTGCTGAAGATCCTTCGCGCTGACATTCTCCACGGCGAATTCAGCAGCGAAGTCTTCCAATGCCCTGCGTAGCGCAAAAAGCTGCTCCGTCTGGGTCCGATCGATCCGGTTGACAATCGTTCCGCTCCGTCCGGCAACCGAAAGCAGGCCCTCTGTCTGCAAGCGCGTTATCGCCTCCTTGACCGGTGTTCGACCGATGTCCAGACGCGCCGCGAGCAAATTGACCGAGGTGCGCTCTCCTGGCCTGAGTTCGCTATTGAGGACTAGGTCAATGATCCCATTGTAAGCGAGATCGGCCGCTGACAGTTCCTTCTCCGTGTGAGGCGTTCGCTCTAACATTTTTCTCTCGAAATCCTCGATCAAGGCAACCGCGCGATCATTGCCGCTCACGATCCAACCGAAACGGCGTTGCCGACGCCACGCGCCTCATTTTACGACTCGTGCAAGATATTCTAAGAGCGGCGGTCCGGATAGTACGGAGTTAGGCGATCTAGACCGCCGAAGCTATTGCGGATCCTACATCTTCGGTGGAGGCGGTCCCTCCCAGGTCGGGATTGTGGGGACCTTCAAGGAGGACCCGTTCGATTGCCCCCACGATGGCCGCTGCTACCTCGGGATGACCCAAATGATCGAGCATCATCGCGCCAGACCAGATTTGTCCGATCGGGTTCGCGATCTTCCTCCCGAAGATGTCGGGAGCCGAACCATGGACAGGCTCAAACATCGACGGAAATTCCCGCTCGGGATTGATGTTCGCCGACGGTGCGATGGCGATGGTGCCGGCGCAGGCTGGTCCCAAGTCGGAGAGGATGTCTCCGAACAAGTTGGAGCCCACGACGACATCGAAATACTGAGGGTTGCGAACGAATTGAGCCGTCAGGATATCGATGTGATACTGGGCCGTCCGGATATCGGGATATTCCTCGGCGATGCTCGCAAACCGCTTGTCCCAATACGGCATCGTGATGGCGATCCCGTTCGATTTGGTCGCAGAGCTGACGTGGCGGCGACGGCCTTTGGCTGCCTCGAAAGCGTATCGGAGGATGCGATCAACCCCCTTGCGCGTGAAGACGCTTTCCTGGACGGCCCGCTCGTTCTCGCCTCCTTCATCCACAATTGCGCCGACCGTCGAATATTCGCCTTCAGTGTTCTCGCGAACGATCAGCATATCGATGTCGGCGGAAGACCTACCTGCCAAAGGACTCCTGACACCGGGCATAAGTCGCACGGGTCGCACATTGGCATACTGGTTGAATTCCCGCCGGATGGGAATCAACAAACCCCAAAGCGAGACATGATCCGGAACACCCGGATATCCCACTGCGCCTAGATAGATCGCATCATGACGCCTGATCCGATCAAGGCCATCGTCAGGCATCATGCGACCGGTGCGTTGATAGCGTTCGCACGACCAATCGAACTCGTCCCATCGAAACGAAATTCCGAATTTCCGCGCCGCGACCTCAAGGACCTTAAGGCCTTCAGGCATCACTTCCCGGCCGATACCGTCACCGGCGATGACGGCAATGCGATATGTTCCCATCACGCAGCCTTCGAAATCGCCGCGGCTCGACGCTGCTCATAGGCCTGCAGATGAACGTAAATGAAGCGATGCAGCGACGGATCAACCTTGTGCTGAATCGCCTTATCGAGCATGAAGCCCAGAATATGATCGGCTTCGACCGGTCCGTTCCGCTCGATATCGCGCAGCATCGATGCCGCGTAGGTGGAGCTTTGGTCGTGAAAAAGCTGACGATACTCGGCAAGGAACGTGTCCGAAGGTGGATATCCCTCGCGCCCGGCAATCTCGGCGTTTCGCTCCAGAAGCTGGATCATCAACTCGGTGCCGTCACGCGTCCGCGCGATATCACCGACGCTGGCGCGCATTGAACAGGTCATTCCGGCGACGGTCGAAAGATGCACGACCTTTTCCCACATCGTCTGCATGATGTTCGGGACGACCGTCGCGATGACCGACGTCTTGTCGAAGGCCGCCTTCAAGGCGAGAACTCGAACGCTCATGTCGCCGTTCTGTTCGCCAAACGTAATATAACGCCAGTCGTTGAGGTGCTTGATCAGCCCTTCTGGAGTAAGCGTGGCAGCAATCTTGGCTACGCCGCCCAGCACCCGCTCGCGTCCAAACTCTTCGTTCAGTCGATCGATATGAGCGACGCCGTTCAGCAGCGGCAGCACGGCGGTCTGCGGCCCGACGAACGGCGCAATGGTCGCAATGGCACCCGCCAAATCGTACGCTTTGCAGGTCAATAAAACGAGATCGTACGGCCCCTGCGCTTCCTTGCTGGTGACGGCCTTCGCAGACACGGCGCAGTTCCCAAATTTGCTCTCGATGCGGATGCCATCGGCGCGAAGTTGCTTCTGACGATTCTCGCGAACGAGAAATTCGATATCGGCACCTCCTTCGATGAGCCGGCCGCCGAAATAACCTCCGATGGCGCCCGCCCCCAAGCATAGTATGCGCATACAACCGCTCCTCGATTTCCGCAATGTGACCTTCGATGACAGCGTCGTCCTATGCCATCAAATCTAACATGTCAATTTAGCATGTTGAATATCACCTAATCGTTGAGCACCCTTCCCTTCGTCTCGCCGACAACGAACGCGCCGATCAGGAGCAGCAGGCACGAGCCAAAGCAGAACACCGCAAGCGCGGTCGGAATATTCGCTGTCTCGCCGCTCGCGAGCGAAACGAAGGTCGGCATCATCCCGCCGAACGCAAAGCCGATGTTCCAGGACAGCCCTGTTCCGCTGGCGCGCAGAGCCGTCGGGAACCGCTCGTTGAGGAAAATCGGCACCGGAGCGAGGACCGCGTTCCCGAAGAATGAAATCGCGAACGCATAGCCGGCAATGACCGCGATATTCTGTGTCTCGCCCATCCAGAGGTACATCAGCGGCAGAAGAACGAGAGCGGGAATCCCGATCAGGACGAATGTACTGCGCCGGCCGATCCTGTCGCTGAGATAACCGATGAACGGCCCGGTGACCGTCGCAACCAGCGCGGAGCCGATAAGAATCATCGAAGCCGTGGAATTCGGAATCTTGTTGATCAGCTTCAGGAACGTCGGCAGGTATCCGGACGTGACATAATATGCCGAGCCTGCACCGGCCGTGATCAGAAGATTCACGAGCAGCGTGTTGCGGTAAGCACCCGCGAATACTTGGGCGGCGGGAGACTTTGTGTCTGCCGGCGCGGCAGACCGTCGGGCTTTCGCGGACAGCCAGACCGGCGATTCCTCGAGATATCTCAGGATGAAAAGCCCCAAGACCGAACTCAGGATACCCGAGTAAAACATGACGCGCCAACCCCATACCTCGAACTCCGGGCTGGGATAAAGCGAAGACGCCACAAAGAAGGCGAGCGACGCAAGAAGAGCGCCGAGACCGGCACCACCGCCTCCCACGAGACCGGAAACTGCGCCACGCCAGTTCGCCGGCACCGACTCCGTGCCCACGGTATGCGTGGTCGCGACCACTCCTCCGACGAACACGCCCTGAACAAGCCGCAATGCAAGGAACGCAATGGGAGCAAGCAATCCCACCTGGGCAAGTGTCGGGAGAAGTCCGAATGCGGCTGTCACGATTCCGACGCCGCAGACCGCGGTGAACATCGCAGCTTTCCTGCCATGCCTGTCGGCGTAGCTGCCGAAAATCGCGGATCCGACAGGCCTCATCAATAGCGTGACAGTGAAGGAGGCATATACCGCGGCGAGCGAAAGCGTCGGACGATCGGATGGAAAGAACAGCTTTCCGATCACGGGTGCGACATAGAGCAGAATGAAGAGGTCAAACAGGTCCAGAGACCAGCCAAAGCATGAAGCGAACACCGCCAGTAGACGTTGTCTATCCGTCACCTGGGCGGCCACTCCGGTATCGATCGTGCTTGCCATGGCAAATTCCCCCTTCAGAATGTTCGAAACCTAGACAAGCGACGACTTGGATGTCAAACTAATATGTCACTTTGACATGCCGTTATTTGTTTCACGGCCTGCCGTTTTTTCGAGCGATGTGGATGCCTGCACCCGACGACCCAACTGCGATCGGACATGATCAGCCTCCGGTAATCGACGTCTTTCCACGCCGCACCGTGCGCCACATTCCGCTTGCGCCTCATCAGTTGACCGAACCGATCACGTCCGCGGGCGACGTTTTCGTTCTCAGCCATGTGGGCATTCCCAGGGCACGCACCGAGGATTGGTGGCTGGACATCGTCGGACTTGTGCAGAAACCCGTCCGTCTTTCGTTCGCCGAGATCGTCCGGATGCCGAAGCGAGAAGTCACCGCCCTGCATGAATGTGCGGGGTTTCCGATGGCTCCTCACATCGCGACACGACGGTTCGCGAACGTCGTATGGGGCGGCGTCGATCTCGCGACACTGCTCGGGAGTGTCGGTATGCAGGCAGACGCCAAATATCTGTGGTCGTATGGCCTCGATCGAGGAATCTTCGAGGATGTCGAATCCAGCGTCTATCTGAAGGACATGCCTTTAAGCCGCGTCCCCAAGGGGGATGCGCTGCTTGCCTATGAACTCAACGGTGCGCCACTGGACAGTGAGCACGGCTTCCCGCTTCGGCTGATCGTCCCAGGCTTCTACGGCACGAATTCAGTGAAATGGCTGTATCGGCTGGAGCTTTCCGACCGACGTCCCTCGGGTCCGTTCACAACCAGGTATTACAACGATCCCGTCGCGCCGACCGCAGAAAATCCGGCAGGAGGCTCGAAACCTGTATGGCAGATCGCGCCGGAATCGGTCATTGTTTCGCACACTCCGAATTCAACAATTCGCAGAGAAGCAAATCAGATCTGGGGATGGGCGTGGGCTGACGCCGGCATCAGAGATGTCGGGGTCAGTACGGATGGCGGAGAAACCTGGATTTCCGCCAACGTCGAAGCCGCACATCGGTGGTCGTGGCAGCGATTTACGCTGACGTGGAATCCGAGACTTCCCGGTAAATATGCCTTGATGTCGCGAGCGATCGACCAATTCGGCGAAACACAGCCTCTCAGTAACGCCAGAAACTGCGTTTACGAGGTTTTGGTGACAGTTGCCTAGAAAATTAGCTCCGGCCGGTAGCAAGCCGGCTTCCCGCGACTCGATTTGCGGTGGCAACCGAGCGTCATTCGAGGACTACCTACATTCCCCAACGCAAAGCCGGCGTATGGACAGGTGCGTCCCAGAGGCGCTTCATCTCTTCATCAAGGATCGATACCGTCGCCGAACAACCTGCCATATCGAGCGAAGTGACAAAATTGCCCACGAGCGATCGCGTAACGATACTACCGGCTGGTTCGAGCAATCTGCGGACAGCGCCATACATCAGATAAAGCTCCGAAAGCGGCGTTGCTCCGAAGCCGTTGATCAATAGAATAACCTGGCCTCGCGCGCGCTCACCCAGGTCGGCAGTGATGGCGTTGACCATCTCCGCCGCTATCTCGGCAGCCGGCCTGAGTTTAACACGTCGGCGCCCGGGCTCCCCGTGGATACCGACACCGACCTCCATCTCGTCCTCTGCAATGTCGAAAGTTGCCTTGCCGGCCGCCGGAACCGTGCAGCTCGTCAGCGCAATCCCGATCGAGCGCGTGGCCGCATTGACGCGATCGCCCAGCACCTTCAAGGCGGCAAGGTCGCGTCCTTCCTCGGCAGCCGCTCCGACAATTTTCTCTACGATGAGCGTGCCTGCAACGCCGCGCCGTCCTGTCGAAAAAGTCGAAGTCTCCACCGCCACGTCGTCATCGGTAATCACGGTCGCAATTGATTTTTCCGACATCTCGCGCGCCATGTCGAAGTTCATGACGTCGCCTTCGTAATTCTTGACGATGAATAATACACCTCCAGCAGTGTCCGCTGCCTCGGCAGCGGCGAGAATGAGATCGGGCGTCGGCGAGGTGAAAACCTGACCGGGACATGCGGCATCCAGCATTCCGTGCCCGACGAAGCCGGTGTGAAGCGGTTCGTGTCCGGAGCCCCCACCCGACAATAACGCCACCTTACCGGGCTTGAGATGCCGACGCTGCACGAACGGTGCATGCTCGCCTATACGCACAATGTCGGAATGCGCCGCACAGAATCCGGCAAGACTTTCGTTCACCACGCTCTCGGCGGCGTTGATCAACTTCTTCATCCTGGCCTCCCGTTTGTTGTTTCTTCTGCGTCAGGTGTCCTCGATCAGCCTCGCAACTTTCTCCGCAAACTCACTCAGCAGTGAGTCCAGCTTGTGGTTCTTCTGTTCGGTTCCCAGATCCGGCAGCATCAGCGTGAGACGTCTGCCTCGCTCCCGTTCCTTAAGGAGAAGCAGCCGCCGCGGATGCGCCCGGTGATAGGCTTCGAGAAACCGGTCCTTTTCCTGCACCGAGAAATGGCAGATCTGGATAATCGGCTGAACGTGCTGAGCCGGGATCGGCGTCTGATAGGCAGGGTTGGCGATCTGCGTGATGAAGCTGCGGTTCTTGCCGAGCGCTTCGGCCAACCTCTGGCGCATGCCGGAGGGCCGTCGATCCAGCACATCCCGAAGGATGGCCTTGTAGGCCGCGATAAGGTCCTGAGAACCTGCCGGGGTAGCTTGCGTGCTCATGCGGCAGGGCCGCAATAGCGGGCGATCGCGGCCTTTACAGGCCCCAGCGCCCCCGGCGCGACCGAAAAGGTGCGCAAGCCCTGATCTAGCAGCGCCGCGACCTGCGCGGGATCGCCGGCAAGGTCGCCGCACAAGCTGATTTCACGACCGCGGCGGTCCCCGTGCTTCACGACATGCCCGATCAGACCGAACACCGCACGCGAAGGGCGGGCAAGATCGGCGAGTTGCGGTTCGTCCCGGCTCGCCGCCGCTACGTACTGGATGAGATCGTTGCTGCCGATGGAAAAGAAGTCGGCATTGAAATCTTCGATGGTAAGCGCAGCCGCCGGCACCTCGACCATCATGCCGAGCGGCGGCAATTGCGCTTCCCTGCCTTCGCGATGCAGCTGCTCGACGGCTTGTTCGAGCAGCGTGCGGCAGCGGTTTAGCTCCTCCGGGACCGTGACCATCGGAATCATCACCTTGAGGTTTCCTGCTACGGCGGCACGGGCCAGCGCTCGCAACTGTTCGCGAAACACGTCCAGATGCCGCAATGACAGCCGCACGCCGCGCACACCGAGAAATGGATTTATGTCCCCGGGTTGCGTCAAACCCACGATCGGCTTGTCGCCTCCGGCGTCGAGGGTGCGGATAGTCACGGGCCGGCCGGCGGCCCATTCAAGCATCCGCCTATAGATCTGATATTGCTCCTCCTCGGTCGGGAGTTTTTCGCGGCCCTGAAATAGAAACTCGGTCCGCATCAGGCCGATGCCGTCGACATGGGCCGGATCGAAATCCCTGAGCTCGGCGAGGCCGGTGACATTGATCATGACCCGAACCCGTTCACCACCGGCTGTCAGCGCAGGCCCACTGAATGAAGCACCGGCTTGCCGGATCTCCGACTGCTCGGCGCGGCGCTGACGATAGCTGACCCGCATATCGGAATCGGGATCGACAATGAGAAGCCCCGCGTCGCCATCGAGCAGTGCGTCCGCACCATTTTCAAGATGATCGACGTCTACGCCCACAATCATCGGCACTCCGCGCGACCTGGCGAGAATGGCGACATGGCTGCTGGGGCTCCCCCGGCGCAATACCAGGCCACCGTCATGCCAATCGGTGGCCAGAAACGTGGAAGGAGGCATATCGTCGGCGGCGACGATAACTCCGGCCGGCACGATCTGATCAGCTTCGCCTGCCAGATGTCTCAGTACGCGATCACGGAGATCGCGCAAATCGGATGCACGGGCGCGGAAATAAGGATCGTTGGCCTGATCGTATGAGGCGATTTCCGGATCAATCGCGGCGCTCCACGCCCGATTGGCCACCTCGCCACCCGCGATCGACGCAAAAGCCGGCGCTGCGAGATTGTCGTCTTCGAGCAGCGCAATCTGGAAAGAGAGAATGGCCTCCGCGTCGGCGTCCCCCGCTTCGCGCGCGAGCACGGTGAGATCCACCTGGGACGCCGCGAGTGCGTCGACAAGGGCCTGGTGCTCGTCCGCCGGAGACCGGTTTTGACGGGCATCATGCGTCGCGGGAATCAAACGCACGAGCGGACCCAACGCGATTCCGGGGGCGGCGGATCTCCCCTCGATGCGATGAGCAGTTCGATGCGTTCTATCGTCCATCCTGAAAATCTCCGTTGACGAGGGTCACTAGCGCTTCCAGCGCGGCCTTCGCATCAGTCCCCTCCGCACGAAAATAAATGGTCGAATCTTTCGGCGCCTTGGTAGCCATTACCTTGACGATACTCTTTGCGTCGATCCAGGGGCCATCCGGCGACAGGCCGAGATCGATACGCGATTCAAAGGCCTTCGCAAGTTTGGTCAACTTGACCGAGGGGCGAGCATGCAATCCGACCTCATGCCGCATGAACACCGATGCCCGAAGCTTATTCATAGCATTTGCCCCGCATCAGACCGGCGTCAGCTCTTCGGCGGTGCGACGCACGGCCTCAAGCGTCGCTCCCGAAGCTGCTTCGGTCGCCGCCATGACTGCCCCTTCAACGACAGGCGCGTTGCAAACGACGACGCGGTCACGGCGCTCCTCGGGCAACATTTCGATCGCCATCTCGCTATTGGTTTCTGCGCCGCCAAGGTCGACCAGAATGGCAACACCGCTTTCCGACCACGCCTGTTCAATCGCTTTCATAATCGCCTCGACGCTTGTACCCAACCCACCGCCCGGATCTCCGCCGCACCAGCCAAGTGGCACTTCACGGCCGACCATCTGCTCGACCATCAGAGCAGTGCCCCGGGCCACGTCCGCCGAGTGAGACACGATGACGATTCCAACATTCTCGCTCATGCGAAGCCTTCCATTACATCTGCGACCGCATCGACTATCAACGCGGACGATCGTGCGCCAGGATCCATGTGACCAATGCTGCGCTCGCCCAGAAACGACGCGCGCCCGCGGATCGCCCGCATTGGAATCGTATCCTCCGCCGCAGCCTTGGCGGTCGCCTTTAGGCGCGCTGTCATGTCGGCCCCTCCTTCGCGCAAGACGCCAAGCACAGGAAAAAGCACGTCAAGCATGGTCTTTTGGCCAACATCAGACTTTCCGCGCGCCTTGACGGCTTCGATCGCGGCAGCAAACGCATCGGCGGCCTGCTCGTACGTCACCTCGTCTGCCAGCGACTTGCCGAGTGACATGAATAATGTCCCGTAGAGCGGACCGGATGCCCCGCCCACTTTCATGACAAGGGTCGTCCCGACGCCCTTCAGGGACTCGCCCAGGGTCTTGGCGGAGAGCTCATCCACCGCGGCCAGCACGGCTTCAAAGCCGCGCCGCATGTTGACCCCGTGATCGCCATCGCCAATGGCGCGATCGAGATCGGTAAGTTCATCGGCGCTCGCAATGACGCGGTGCGCCACGGTTTCAAAGAGATGTTTGCGAGCCTGACGATCAATCATCATGCACGCCCCCGGAATCCGTCGGTATCGACCCGGTTACCGGCCTGATCAAAATAAAGAGGTTCAGCAAACGCGAGTGAGACCTGATCCCCCGCTTTGAGCTGCTGGACAGGGTCCGCCAGCGTCACGAGCGAATGGGTAGCGAACTTGAGATGAACGTGGTTCTGATCGCCGAGATGCTCCACCCAATGGACCTGTGCGAGTGGTCCCGGACGATCCGCTGAAGAGATTCTGATATGCTCAGTCCGCAAACCCACGGTTCGCACCAGCGGCGGCACCGCATCGCAGCCCAGAAGCTCGGCGGGAATGAGATTGATGGCCGGGCTGCCAAGCCGGCTTGCCACATAGGCACTGCTGGGCCGCTCATAAATCTCCCGTGGTGTGCCGAGTTGAATGAGAGCCCCCTCGTTCATCACGCCGATCCGATCCGCCATCGTCATCGCCTCAATCTGGTCGTGCGTCACGTAGAGGATCGTCGTTCCCAACTCGCGCTGGATGCGTTTGAGTTCAAGGCGCAATTCTGCACGAAGCTTGGCATCCAGCGACGAGAGCGGCTCGTCCATTAGATAGACTGCGGGCTCGCGGACCAGTGCTCGGCCGATGGCGACCCGCTGCATTTCGCCGCCGGAAAGAGCGGTAGCTCGATTACCAAGCTTCTGCTCGATATGCAGCAGTTCCGACACCTGCTGGACCCGGCGGCGAACCGCTTTTTCATTCATGCGCCGCGCCGGAGAGCGCAGTGGAAAGGCCAAATTGTCGTAGACCGTTAGATGAGGATAAAGCGAATATTGTTGAAACACGAACGCGACGTCGCGTTCGGCCGGCACTTCGTCCGTTACAACGCGCCCCTGGATCACCACGTTGCCTCGATCGGGCCGCTCCAGGCCGGCGATCAAACGCAGCGTCGTGGTCTTTCCCGCCCCCGTCGGGCCAAGCAACACGACAAACTCGCCGTCCGCAATAGAGAGCGAAAGGCCACGAACCGCCTCGACCGTGCCGTAGCTCTTGCTGACCTCTACGAGCGCGACATCAGCCACGGTATCCTCCTCCATAAAGCGATGAATGCAGCGCCCGTCCGCTCATGGCGTCGAACAAGGAGAGCCTGTCCGGCCGCAACGCGAGCCCCACCGATTCGCCGACCTGGACTGCTTTGCCTGACGGCAGTCGCGCCTTTACCTGGCCGTTGGCAGTTGTCACCGTCACGATTTGCGTCGTACCAAGATATTCAGCACCGATCACGCGGCCTCGCAGCAGCGAGGCATCGGCGAACGACACATTCTCGGGCCGCACACCAAGCGCGAACTTTCCCTCAGCACGATCCTCGAACAGCTCCGGCATTTCGACGGGGACGCCGTCGACATTGATACTGCGATCGCCTCGCTGCAGTGAAGTTTGGACGCCGAGAAAGCTCATTGGCGGCGCGCCAATGAAGTCGGCGACGAACATTGTACTGGGGCGATCATAGATCTCTTGAGGCGTGCCGATTTGCTCGACACGCCCCTGATTCATAATGGCGATGCGGTCTGCCATCGCCATGGCCTCGAGCTGGTCGTGGGTGATGTAGACGGTGGTCGCATCGATGCGGTCGTGCAGCTCGCGCAATTCGCCGCACATCAACCTGCGAAACTCCGAATCGAGCGCGCCCAAGGGCTCGTCCATGAGAAAGGCCTTGGGTCGGCGCACGATGGCGCGCCCCAAGGCGACGCGCTGCCGGTCACCGCCGGAGAGGCCGCCGACCCGACGCTCCAGGAGATGATCGATTCTCAGCAATCTTGCGGTTTCCTCGACGCTTTGTCTGATCTCGGCGCGCGGGTAGTTCTGACATCGCAGCGGAAAGCCAATGTTCTGGCGCACGTTCATGTGCGGGTAGAGCGCAAATAGCTGAAACACAAATGCAATGTCCCGTGCCGAAGCGGGCAGCGCGGTAACGTCCTCTCCATCAAGCAGGATACGACCGGAGGTCGGCAGTTCGAGGCCCGCGATCATACGCAACGTTGTTGTCTTGCCGCAGCCTGACGGGCCCAGAATGACGAAGAACGAGCCGTGATCCACCGTGAAGTTCACGCCTTTGACGGCGGCAAACGTTCCGAATGTCTTAGCTACGGTTTCGACCTTGATCTCTGCCATGGCGGTTAGTCCGGAAAATGACTGACGATCACAAACCCCAGTGTTCCGGCCAGGATCGTGACGAAGGAATAGCTATACAGATTCAAGGAAAGCGGCTGCATGAGCATCAGAACTCCGAGGCCGATCAGCGCCATCGCAACAGATTCACAGGAGCCACGACGCAGCCAGAGCGGCCATCTTGATGCGTAACGATCAATCCCTTTGGTCATTTGCGCACCGCCCCAAAGGTGATGCCGCGCAACAGATGACGACGCAGCAAGATGGTGAAGCACAGGATCGGAACGAAAAACAGCGTCGTCGCGGCCGCGACCGCGGGCCAGTCCTGGCCGCCCTCTCCGATGATGAACGGAATGAAAGGCGGCATCGTCTGCGCGTCGCCGCTGGTCAGCAGAACCGCGAAGGCATATTCGTTCCAGGCAAAGATCAAACAGAAAATCGCGGTTGCCGCGATACCGGTCGTTGCCTGCGGAAGAACCACCTTGAAGAAGGCCTGAAGGCGCGTGTAGCCGTCGACCATCGCGGCTTCTTCGTACTCGCGTGGGATTTCATCCATGAATCCCTTCAGCAACCACACCGCCAGAGAGACATTAACGGCGGTATACAACAGGATCATCCCGAGCTTGGTGTCGGTGAGCCCGAGGTACCGGAACATCAGATAGATCGGGATCGCGACCGCAATCGGCGGCATCATCCGTGTTGACAGGATGAAGAACAACAGATCATCGGCCAGCGGCACCCGAAATCGCGAAAATGCATAGGCGGCAATCGTGCCGAAGCACACGGCCAAAAAGGTCGAGCCAAAGCCGATAACCATCGAGTTCACAAAGCGCGGCACCACCTTTGAGGGCCCGCCGATCACCATGTTGCGAGAGCGCACCAGACGCTCATACCAGGTCTGCGGCGGGGGCAAACTGGCCAGGAATTCGGGCGTCTGCCGCGAGCGCGTTGTAAAAAGGTTCACATAGCCTTCGACCGAAGGCTCGAACAGTATTTTGGGGGGATAGGAAATCGAATCCGGCGGGGTCTTGAAGCCCGTAAGGAATATCCACAACAAGGGCAGGATAGCCACGATCGCGTAGACCGCGACGATGAATGAGGCAATCATCTTCGACAATGACGACGGCTCGGCCACGGAATGGGCGGTGACGGGCGTTCTCATCGCTGCTTCACCCGGTTGAGGGCCTTCACATAGATATTGGCGGCGCCAAAGACGGTCACGAAAAGAATGATGGCCAGGGCCGACGAATAGCCGGTGCGCCATTTCTCGAATGCCTCGCGCTTCAGCGTGATCGACGCAACCTCCGTGGTCGATCCCGGACCGCCCGAGGTGAGCAGATTCACCATGTCAAACATCTTGAAGTTTTCGATCGCCCGAAAAAGAATGGCAAGCATCAGGAACGGCATTACCATCGGGACGGTGATCGACCAGAACTGCCGCCAGGAGGATGCGCGATCAACTTCCGCGGCCTCGTAAATATAATCGGGTATCGAACGCAATCCCGCGAGACAGATTAGCATCACATAGGGTGTCCACATCCATGTATCGACCAGAATGATCGACCAGGGGGCCAGCCGGACGTCGCCGATCATCTGAAACGAACTCGGGTCTATTCCGGTAAGAAATGCGATCGCGTTATTGAACAGCCCGATCTGCGGCTGCAGCAGAAAGGTCCAAAAGTTGCCAACGACCGCAGGCGACAGCATCATCGGCAGCAGAATGATCGTGGTCCAGAAACTGTGACCGCGGAAGCGACGGTTGATCAGGAGCGCCAGGCCAAATCCGAGTACCAACTCGAGCGCGATCGACCACAGCACAAAATGAGCGGTGGCCTGCATGGCGTGCCACACATCAGGGTCAGTGAGTATATCGCGGTAGTTGTCGAGACCGACGTACCGGATCGGCGCATTCGGACGATTGGCCCGATAGTTGGTAAACGAGAGCTGGATCGTCCACAGCAGTGGGAAGATGTTGATCGCCAGCAGCAGTAGCACTGACGGTGTAATGAACAGCCAGGCGATGGCTCTGTCGGACATGCCACCAAATCGCGATGCCATTCGGCGTGGCGTTCGGGCAACGGCCCGATCGGCGAGAGTGCTCATGTTAGTCCTGTCGTTCACGGATCTGGACACGCTAAGGAGATGGTCTCCCGACCCGAGGCCGGGAGACCTGCAGCACATCAAGCTAAATCTTGCCCTCTTCCTTGAACACCTTTTGCCAATCCTTGACCAAAAGATCGAGCGCTTCCTGCGCCGTTCCCTTATCGGCCACGACGTAGTCATGGACGCGTTTCTGCATGTCGAGCAGGAGTTCCGCATAGGAGGGCTCCGCCCAGAAGTCTTTCACGATATCCATCGACTTCAGGAAGTCGGCGGCAAAGGGCGCACTCTTTGGAAAACTCGGATCATTGAGCACCGCCTTGTGGCAGGAATAGCCACCAAGCGCCCACCATTTTTTCTGAACATCGGGCTGCGCGAACCATTTGATGTAGGCGAGCGCGTCGTCCCTGTGCTCCGAGTAGGAGACAACCGAGATCCCCTGCCCTCCGAGCTGTGTAAAATGAAGCTTCTCCTTCGGATTGACGAAGAAGCCGATCTTGTCGCCGCCTACATTGGGATCCTTGTAGAGGCCTGGAAAGAACGCGAAGAAGTTCATCTGCATCGCGACCTGTCCGGACTTGAAGGCATCCAGACCCTCCTGCATGTAGGCATTGCTCATGCCGGGCGCGGTGCAGCACTTGTAAAGCGACTTGTAGAATTCCAACCCCTTCACCGCGTCGGGCGAGTTGACAAAGCCCTCCATCTGATAGGGATGCTTCGGATCATCATACTGGAAGCCCCAGTCGTAGAGCGCGTTTGTCACGCCCATCGTGATGCCTTCGGAGCCGCGCTCGGTGTAAATGTAAGCTCCGTAGACCTTCTTGCCGTCGATCTCCCTTCCTTGAAAGAACTCGGCGATCTGCTTGAGTTCATCCCAGGTTTGCGGAGGGCTGAGGTCGCGGCCATATTTCTTCTTGAATTCCGCTTGAATTTCCGGCCGGGCGAACCAGTCCTTGCGATAGGTCCAGCCGATCGCGTCGCCCATGGCCGGTAGCGCCCAATAGTTCGGACTGTTCTTGGGCCATTCGGAATAGCCTACCACCGTCGCCGGCATGAAATCGTCCATCGAGATTCCTTCTTTGGCGAAGAAATCGTTGAGTTTGACGTAGTGGCCATTTTCGGCCGCCCCACCGATCCATTGGCTGTCACCGATAATGACGTCGCAAAGCTTTCCCTTTGAATTCAGTTCGTTGAGGAACCGGTCGGCGTAGCTCGTCCACGGGACGAACTCGTATTTCATTTGAATTCCGGTTTTCGAGGTGAAGTCTTTCGAAAGCTCCACCAAAGCGTTGGCCGGATCCCATGCCGCCCAGCACAACGTCAATTGTTTTGTCTGAGCAACCGCCTGACTGCCGAGACACGAGGCGACAACGAACGCGGTCGCCCCCAATGCACGCATCATTTGGATCATCACAACCTCCCTGTTGTCGCAGGCGATTGCCTGCTTGTGCTGCCAATCACACCTCGCCGTTCGGCGATCATGCACGCAGACCCAATCCCGCCATCACCGAGGCTTGCGGGAATATGTTTAGTATTCTTGTTAAGCGATAGATTTTCACTAAACATATTTCGAGTCAATGGAGGCCATCGGCTTCTTTTCAAAAATCAAAGTTGTTGTTGCAGTGCAACCGTCGGCAAATCGACGCTTAGCCGGAAGCAAACGCAGCGCAGGAGCCGACTTTGTTTAGTTTGTTTAGTAAATTTGGCTATTGGGCTTTCCGCATGTTCGCACGCGGGGCCGCTATTGCTGCGGTTGATAGATGTCGGGGCACTTCAACAGCGAGCACAATTCAGAGCACCCGTCGTAAAAGATTTTTCGCGACGGTTTTTCCGACGTTTTCGATAGCGTCGATCGCAGGGGAAATTAAGTGCTTAGCGACGGCAAGGTCCGCTTTCCGGCAATTTGCGGACTAGCAACGAACGGGCGATACGCCTACGCACACATCGTATCGGCTTCGTTGCTTTCGAACAGTCTTCCAAAACCCTTGATGCCGCCGGAGATATTACTTGATCGGATCAGATGCCAAACCATGCTTTGATTGCTGGTGATCACGGGCATATCCAGAACCCGCTCCAACCGCTCAATGATTGCTGCCGACTTGATGGCTGTACAACTGAGAAAACAGGTGTCCGCGGAGTTACGGCTATTTTCTTGAGCCCAGTCGAGAATGGCTTCCGGTTGCAATGAAGCCATCTCGGTATTGGTGTTGATTCCAAGATTGGCGCCGCCTTCAACAATAAGGCCGTTTGCTTCGAGAAAGGAAATTTCGCGAGCATGCACCTCATCGATATAGGGCGTCAGTAAAGATACCCGCTTCGCGCCCAATTGCATCAGGGCATTCAGGATTGCGTCAGCGGTTGTAAATGACCTTATGCCTGTAGCGTTCTCGATCCTCTCCCGAATCCCCTGGGCCAGATCGGGCGCAAATGTCGAAACCGCCGTGCAGTGAAATACGATGACGTCCACTTTGGCATCGGCCAAAAGCTTCGAAGCGGCCTCAAGATGATCCATCATGCCGATGAGTTCAGTCCTGGAGCTTCCGAGCAATGGGAGGCGTGTCACCAACATCGACGAACCGAAAGGCAGCATCGCCCTCAGTTCCGGCTCCGCAACGGAGTTACCCGACGGAATCAGCACACCTGCGCGCAGATGGTCGCCATAATCGATTGCCGGGTGGGAAAGCGGCGCCATGACTATGATGCCTTGGCCGTAGAATGCCCGGACAATTCCTGATGGGCGGCGCGGATGTAATTACGGTTGATGTAGCCATCAGCCGACGATTTGACCCGATTGGGAACGGCCCTGATCAGAGAACTGATCTCGATCAATGCCTGGACCGCCGCCGTGCTGGCGTCTCCATCGCGGAGAAATATTTGATCGGTCGTATATTCATCCCATGCGCGTAAAGCGTATTCTCTGGTAATTCCGGTCTCGTGCATGGCGACCGAAGTCGAGCCGTCCCGGTTCGCAAAGAACCACTGGTGTGCCCGAACAAACGCGCGCATGAACTTTCTTATCGTCGCCTCGTTGGCCATGGCCCAGCGCTGATCCACATTTAGCGATGTGAACTGGAAATAAGGCACTTCATCGCGCGGTTCGCAAAGGCTTGGGAATCCCTGATCGAGCGCGATGTAATTCAGTGGAGCACCCTGCAGACCGGCGTCGATCTCGCCGGACTTCAGCATTTCCCAACGCGTCAAAATCGGCCCGACGGCTCTCATCTTGTAGTCGCGCGGATATTCAAGCCCCCGCGCCGCCAACAGCTTCATGACAAGCGACGAGCTTCCTGCATCGAGCGAAGATACTCCTACGGTTTTTCCCCGCAGGTCGTCGAAGGTTCGGATCGCCTTGCCCGCGACGAAGGAGAACGGCAACCTGTTGACGTTGCCGCCGATGATCTCCAGGAATCCGCCGGCTTCACTATCAAGAATCACATGCTCTGTGATGCCGTAAGAAAGCTGGGCCCTTCCATCCCGAAGACGATTGGTGACTTCGTCAACGCCTTCGTAGAGTTCAATCGTAACGTCCAGCCCTTCATCCGCGAACATCCGCTGATGTTGCGCAACCCACACCGGCATGTTGAAATAGTTCCGCGATACCGCGGTAAATACGATCTTTTCCATTTTGAAGGCTCCGTCAGACGGCTTGGGCGGTTCGACTTGAAGTCGGCGGGACAGGCGCGCGCGCCAGCAGAATGGGATTGCGGGCACCCGAGAGGATAACGACGGCTCCGCCAAGCAGCAGAACTCCGGCGATCAGAAACGCGCCCGAGAAGCCGCCGGTTGCGGCCACGACGTAACCGGTCACGATGGGCGCGGCCGTTCCGAATAGATTGCCTCCCATGATAAGAAGGCTGGTGGCAACACCATTGTAGCGACCATCCGTCAACAGGTCGGCCGTCAAAGCGATGTTCATCGCCATGGCTGTTGCGACGCAGGCTAGCGAAACGCTGATCAGCGCCACGATCAGCCAGATCGACTCAACGAACGGCGTTGCCAGGATCACCGACGACAACAGCAACAGCACTGCGATCAATTTTCTGCGCTCGGCATTCGACGCACCGGATCGATTCAACAGACTGTCGCTGAACCAACCCAGGCCGAGTCCAAGAATTGCCGCTGCGCCGTACGGAATTGCCGAGAAAAGCCCTGTCTTCAGGACATCCATACCACGCGTCGCAGCAAGGTAGCTCGGCAGCCACGTCATGAAGAGATAGAGCGTGTAACCCGCGCATCCCTGGGTCAACGCCAGGGCCCACATGGATGGGCTCTTGAGCAGTCCCTTCAGGGCGCTTGACTGCGTCATTTCAGTTTCGGCGCGCGGCGTTGTCTCGCCCCGCTCACTGAGAATAAAATCCCGTTCCGATCGGCTCAGCCATGAAGCCTGTTCCGGGCGACGATAGAAAGCAAACCAGGCGATCGCCATCGCAACTCCCAACACGCCGGTGATGTAGAAAGATTCCCGCCATCCGAACTGCAGAATCAGGGCCCCCACAACCATCGAGCCAACGCACAGGCCTCCATGGGCGCCGCAGTTGAGAAACGCCGCAGCAAGACCGCGTTCGCCTTGAGGCGCCCATTCACGGATGATCTTGCCACCGGCGGGATAACTTGCGGACTCCCCGATACCTAACACCAGGCGGGAAGCAAACAGAGAGCCATAGCTGGTAGCGGCCCCCGTCCAAATTCCGGCAAGGGACCAAAGGCCAAGCGTGGTGTATGTGATCGCACGACCGCCAAAGCGATCAGCAAGCAGGCCCATCGGAATCAAACAAACCAGATAGGTCCAGAGGAACGCTGAAAAAATATAACCCATATCGATGGGCGAGAGGTTGTAGCTTTCCGAAATTGACTTTGCCGCAACCGATAGATTTACCCTGTCCAGGTAATTGATGAACATCAGAACGAACAAGCCAATATAGACAAGATATCGCTTCTTCTGAATTTCCACGACGCTCCTCCGGTCTTTTGTCATTATTTTAAGACCGTCACATTTTCACGAATTTAGTCACCGTAATAATTCATATTTATCATAAGCAATATGAAGCTCATTCATATCATCGCTTAGTGGAATTGTTCAGCAATAAGCGACCGCAGCCAGGCGTGCGCAGGATCTCGGTTGAATCGTGAATGCCATTCGAGATCGATCGCGAACGTAACGTCATTGAGCGGAAACGGCGAGACGGCGCAGCGACGCGAACTGTCCCGATCCAAGGCCCACCGCGCCGGAATGGCGGCCACGAGATCGGTAGCTCCGACAATGTGCCGGGCATCTCGCCAGCTCGGCACCTGATACACGATTTTGCGCCGCAGCCCACGAACCTTCAAGGCGTCGTCGATGACATTGGTTCCGATGGTACCCACAACTTTCACATGCGACAGCGACGCATAAAGTGACAGCGTCATCTTCCTTGCTCGCGCGGGGTTGCTCTTGCTCATAAGGACAACAAAGCGCTCCTCAAGCACTCGCAGCCGGTTGTCATGTTCAGGCTGGCGCAGCGAACTGCCCAAACGGACGTGAATTTCATCGCCTACGATTTCGTCTTCGCGAGATTCTCCCGTGAAATGAGCCGCACTGATATGAATGCCAGGCGCTAGCTTTCGCAGTACCGGACACAAGCGCTGCAGGAGGTGACTGGAGACATACTCGGAAATTCGGAGATTGAACGATCGCGCTGCCGTCACTGGATCGAAGGTGGCGGAACGATCGATGGCGATTCCGATGTTCTCGAGAGCACTTCGCGTGGCATCCGCGATTTCGACAGCGCGAGGCGTGGGCTCCATTCCCCTTGAAGAGCGGACGAATAGTTCGTCGTCAAACGTTGCGCGCAATCTTCGCAAGGCATGACTTACCGCGGATTGCGTGAGACCGAGCCGTAGCGCGGCTCCAGAAACACTTCGTTCAGCAACGAGAGCCTCGAGCATAACCAGAAGATTGAGATCAAGGCTTCTCGGGTGCATATCGATCCCTTTATTTTCGCCTCGACCTGGTCCGACAGAAAGACTATCGAAAATCCTATCGGGGTCATCCATTTGCGCCAATGGTAGAAGTTTGCCAACCGAACGTTGTCAGGCCTAATTCCGAAACACTCCTCCGTCGATCTCAATATGGCGGGCGGTGTGTATCTCAACAGGCGCACTCGCCGGCTGCCGGCGGTAACGTTTGCAACAACCGGGAGAACCGTTAGTGCTGATCACGGATACTCAAGTCCACCTCTGGGAGGCCCACCGTCCCGACCGCCCGTGGCCACCTGAGCAGATCGGAAAGCCATCCTTCGTCGCCGTGCCCGGCGCGAGGCTCCATCGGGCGGAGCCGCTCGGTGCCGACGAGTTAATCGGAATGATGGACCGGACCGGGATCGATCGTGCGGTGATCGTCCCGCCATCCCCGGTTGGCGACAGCAACGACACCGCACTGGAAGCGGCCAAACGGTTCCCGACACGGTTCGCTGTCATGGGGCGGTTCAACCCGGATGCCGAAGGCGCCGCCGAGCGCCTGGAAACCTGGCTCGATCAGCCGGGAATGCTCGGTATTCGGATGACCTTCTACAAGCCGCATTGGGCGCGCTGGCTCGCACCCGGTGTCATTGAGTGGTTCTGGTCCGGCTGCGAACGGCTCGGAATCCCCATCATGGCGCTGGCGCCGGGACTGCTCAGCGAGATCGCGGACCTGGCCGAACGCTATCCCGGCCTGACCATTATCCTCGACCACATGGCGCGCCGCAGCGACCTGCGCGATGCAGAATGTTTCGCCGATCTCGACGAATTGCTTGCACTCGCGCGGTTTCCGAATATCGCCGTCAAGGCGACAGCCTTGCCTTGTTATACGACCGAATCCTATCCGTTCACCAACCTTGCACCTTACCTCTCGAGGACCCTGGAGAAGTTCGGTCCGAACCGGATCATGTGGGGCTCCGACGTCACCCGGTTACCATGCGCGTATGTGGAATGTCTTGACCACGTCAGGCGCGAACTTGGCATTCTGACCGAAACGGACCGTGCATGCATTCTGGGTGGCACGGCCGCACAACTGTTGCGTTGGCCCGAAAGCCGGACCAAATTAGGGGCCACAACTGCAACAACGCCTAAGGACCGCTCGTGATTGACCTAATGAACCGCCGAACCGCGCTGTCGCTGCTGGCAGGTATTGGCCTCGCGCCGACTCTGCCAAAGGTGGGTTTCGCGACTCAATATCCGGATCACGCGATCCGTGTCGTGGTTCCATTCTCGGCGGGCGGCGCGGTCGATATCGTCGCGCGAACCGTGATGCAGCAGGTCGGTCCGCAGCTCGGCCAACCCATTGTCATCGAAGACCGCCCAGGTGCAAACGGCAACATCGCGCCGGCTTTCGTCGCCAAGGCGTCTCCCGACGGCTACACGGTGTTGATCGGCGCCAACGGTCTCGCCACGAATGAGTCGTTGTTCGACGACCTGCCATTCAAAGCGATCAGGGACTTCGATCCGATCACGCTCGTGGGTTACACACCGTTGATCCTTGTCGTTCAGCCGTCGTTCGAGGCCAAAACTGTGAAGGATCTTGTCGACATGGCGAAGGCTGCGCCCGGCAAGCTCACCTATGCTTCGGCCGGAAACGGCACGTCCGGTCATCTCGCTGCTGAGATATTCAAACAAGCCACGGGTATCGAGGCGCTGCACGTGCCCTACAAAGGTGGCGCGCAAGCCCTGGTCGATATCATCGCGGGACGTATCTCATTCATGTTTGTCGACCCGGTTCAGGTCATGTCGCAGATCCAGGCGAACCAGCTTCGGGCCGTCGCGGTCAGCTCGCTGGAACGCCTCGCGCTTCTAGCCGATGTTCCAACCGTTGCCGAAGCAGGCTATCCGGGCGTCGAGGCAACCGTCTGGTGGGGCTTTCTCGTTCCGGCCCATACGCCCGAAGACGTCGTGATTCAATTGAACCAGAAGATCAACATTGCCTTGCAGGACCAGAAGGTGCGAGGAAGCCTTCTCGACATGGGCATCGTTATTAAAGGCGGCTCGCCGAACGATTTCAGGGTCTTTCTGAAGTCGGAAACGGACAAATGGGCGGCCATCATCCGAACGGCAAACATCAAGGCCGATTGATCATCCGCAGCCTGGTGTGAGTTATATCTCGCCTGATGAGCTAGGATGCTTGCCATGAAGACCAAATCGCTGAAAGCGGATGCCCGTTCCTTGGAGGACGAGAAAACGTCGGAAGACATCGCCCGCAGGCTGAAACTCGACAAGGGCCTCGGTTTCCTCGTGCGTCTGCTCGATACACGCATGAACATGCTCTACGAGCAATTGACCGCACAGGACGACATTACGCCGCGCCAGTTCGGTGTGCTCTTAACGCTTTATCAGCAGGGCACGCTGACCCTGACGGAGCTTGCAAAGCACATCCGGGTCGACCGCAGCACGCTCGGTGAAATGATCAACCGCATGGCGGAGCGTTCCCTTATCAGCAAGCGCAGCAACGGCAATGACCGCCGATCCGCCGAGGTGCACCTGGCGCCCGCAGGCAAAGCTGTGCTGTTGAAAATCGTGGCCGGCGCGGCGCAATTGCAGACCGCCCTGCTTGCGCCGCTGCCGGCTGAAGACCGCGCGCATTTCATACGATGCATGAAGCTCGTCGCGGAACCGGATCCAATAGTCAGCACCGACGACTGAGTTACCGGTCGACCCAGCGTCACTCGGCAGGCAGGTATGCCGCCCTGTGACGGAATTGCATTGCCGAACCAGGCACATCATGTTATTACGTATACGTAATAAAATGGCAAATGGAGGAACGTTTGCGGCTGAGGGAGTATTTGAGCGTGCCGTATCTTCTGGAGGCGGAAACGGTCGAGGTGACTCCGGGATCGTGGATCAGACGCGTCTCCTATCCGGAACTTCCCGGCTGCACTGCCGAATCCCTTGTCGTGGAGGAGGCGCTTCACCTGCTCGAACGGATGCGGATTGAGACGATCGTCAGCATGCTGGGCGAGGGCCGACTTCCGCCGGTGCCGCGTCCGCCGCTGCAATATTGCGATCCGGCATGGGTAGCCGAACAAGCCGGTCTCCCGGACGAATTAATCGCCCTTATCAATCGCGATGACGTCGCGACCGCCCGCGAGCCACAAACAAACTACTGACGGCCATTTACTGTTCTGGTCCAAGCCTTAGGGAAGGAACGTCGATGCTTTCGCAACAAGACAATGAAACGCTGGTCCGGGTGGGTCCCGGCACGGCCATGGGATCGCTGTTCCGGCTGTATTGGATACCGTTTCTGTTTTCGAAGGATCTGGTGGCCGATGGTCAGCCGACGCGGGTGATGTTGCTGGGTGAAGATCTGGTCGCGTTCCGCGATTCACAACAGCGCGTGGGTCTCGTTGCCAGCGCGTGCGCGCATCGCGGCGCACCGATGATGTTCGGCCGTAACGAGGATTGCGGCCTGCGCTGCGTCTATCATGGCTGGAAATACGACGTGACCGGCGCGGTGATGGACATGCCGGCCGAGCCGCTCAAGAGCCGGTTCAAGGACAAGGTCAGGATCACGGCATACCCTTGCAAGGAACGCAACGGCATCGTCTGGACCTATATGGGTCCGGAAACGAGTGAGGTGCCGCCGTTACCGAACGTCGAATGGAATCTTGTGCCTGCGGAGAATGTGCAGGTTTCAATTCGGGTGCAGGAATGCAACTGGCTGCAAGCGCTGGAGGGCGAGATCGATTCCGCGCATGCGCCGATTCTTCACGGCCGGATCGATTCCAAAGGCCAGATCAACGACTGGTTGGCCAAGCGCGACCTGCGGCCGACGTTCGAATGCGTCCGGCAGGAGTTCGGCATGAGCATCGCGGCAAAGCGGCGTCTCGACGATCAGAAGCTCTACTGGCGCGTCAACCAGTTCATGATGCCGTTCTATTCGCTGGTGCCGCCGCAATCGAAATTTCCCGACCTGAGCGGTCACGCCTGGGTGCCGATGGACGACAACCACACGCTTTGCATCTTTTTTTCGTATCATCCGTCCGAACCACTCCCGAAGCGGACGCGCGAATTATTCGAGGAAGGCCACCAGGGTCGTGAAACCGGCCATCCGAGCCGACATGCCTTCGTGAAGCGAAACGCCAGCGTGCCTTACGCTAACTACTGGACCCGTTTCACGCGCGAGACTGGATTTGAATTCGACTATCAAAGCCAGGTCGACACCTGGTTTTCAGGCCTGCCAGGACTCTGGGTACAGGACGGCGCGTGTCAGACCGGGATTCGCCCGATCTTCGATCGGACCAAGGAACATTTGGGTTCCAGCGATACCGGGATCGCGATGACCCGACGACTCCTGCTGGAAGCCGTCAGCGCCTATCGCGACCGCGGCATCAAGCCCAACGGAGTGACCAACCCGGATACCTTCATGGTCCGAGCGGTTTCGCTCACCTTGCCGGAAAGCACGTCATGGGTCGATTTCGGCCGTCCGCATATGGCCGCGAAGCTCGGTGCCGATTTCGGCTATGCGCTATAGCGCGCGTTTGACAGCCGGACGCACACGATGACTGAATCCCCCGCAAAGCAAGATACGGCCGCGGATAGCGGCTTCGACGTGCGCTTGCATCGCAGCGGTCGCACCTTGACCGTGCTGCCGGGCGAGACCATTCTGGACACGCTACTCGACGCCGGCGTCAACGTTTCTTTCTCCTGCACCGAAGGCTTTTGCGGCACCTGCGAAACAAAAGTGATCGATGGAATTCCCGATCATCGCGACACCTTCCTCAGCGACGAAGAAAAAGCAGAAAACAGCAAGATCATGATCTGCTGTTCCGGATCGAAATCGCCGGTATTGACGCTTGATCTGTAAATCGAAAATCCGTTCTTTTTTGCTGTCATGCCCGGACTTGCCGGGCATGACGACCTCGCTATAACGGACGCGCCGCGAATAACGGTCCATCTCGATAGTTGAGGACCACGATCTCCACCGCCGTGTCGAGCTCCGGCTCGATGCCGGCCAACACCCGGGTCGCGATTCTCAAGCCCTCGTCGAGATCGACGATCCCGACCCGATACGGCACTTCGTTCTGAAACACCGCCGGCGCCGCGTGCACCACTGTTTGCGAGTAAAGTCTTCCACGACCGGAGAGTGCTACCCATGCAATTCGCTTCGACCAGCAATGTGGACAGAACTGCTTTGGCGGAAACGTCAGACGTTCGCAGTCATCACATCGCGTCGTCTCGAAACGCCCCGCGCTAAGACCTTGCCAGAAATGTCGGGTGAATTCAGTCATGCGCGGCGCAAAGGCGCGCGGGTGGTCAATCGCCAGCAAATCAAGGGTCATCGGACACCTTCCAGCACGTGGACCATCGCCGCATTGTAATTGCCGAGTTCAGCGCTGGTGACGGCAAGGCGGGCGTTGGCGACCTGGCGTTCGCCGGCGCGGCCCGTGAGCTGCTCGTTGACCTCGAACAAGCTATAGAACGGAGTGACGTGCGCGGGATGGCCACGCGACTGCAGACCGCCCGACGTGCATATCGGAATTCGTCCGCCGAGCGACGTCACTCCCTCGGAACAAAGACGGGCACCCTGCCCGCGCGGCACCAAGCCCAGCGCCTCGCTGACGAGAACTTCGATGATGGTGCAAGGGGCATACAACTCCGCGAGATCAATATCAGAGGAAGACACGCCGGCTTCATCGTAGGCAGCCTTCCCCGCCCTTTGTGCGGCGATCAGCGCGATCATGTCATTCGGCACCTCACTGATCTGATGGGCGCCTTCGTGGAAAAATCCCTTTCCACGCAGGCGTACGTAGGGCTTTCCCGAGGCCTTCGCGATGTCCTCGTCGACCAGGACGATGCAGGCGGCGCCGTCCCCCCGGGGCGGCACCTCATATAGCCCGAGCGGGTCAACGATCGGCTTCTGGGCCAGTACTTCTTCCAGAGTGATAGCCTTCCGAAACTGCGCGATCGGGTTCATCGATGCATGCCACCGATTCTTGACCGATACGCTTGCCAACTCTTCACGCGAGGAACTAAACTCGTGGATATATCGAGCGGCGTCCATCGCGTACCAAGAGATCGGTGTGAAGCCGAATGGTGCATGAAAATCGACATCGCCTGTGGCGCGCATGGAGTTCATCATGTGCTCAACCGCGGGCGTTGCGGTCTCGAAATTGACGCCCAGCGCGAGCGCGACCCTCGAACGCCCGAGGCGGATATCGTTTGCCGCAGCCTCGAATGCCAGCGCCGCCGTCATTCCGTTTCCTAAAACCTCGAGAACGGAACCGGCGCAGGGTATCCGGAGATAGTTTGCGATAAACGTCGCAAAATACTTCTGCTGCGTATAAGGCCGCGGCTGAGCGAAGACGAGGGACGAAATCTCACTCTTGTCGACACCGGCCTCGGCCATGGCGTCGATGACGAGTTGCGCCAGCACCTCATGCTCCAGCACCTGAACTTCGGCATCTCTACCCCTTTGCCACTTGGCAACGGGAAGTACAGCCGCGCCAAGCATTGCGACGCTCCTCGTCATTACACTTTCCTGCTCCTCGGAATCATCGGCGCACGATCAGGGCATCGGCCGCCATCGCGACGTCTACTCCGACGATGACGGGATTGATGTCGATCTGATCGATCACGTCCGTTAGATCTTCAGCGAGCTCCGAAAACCGGCTGATCGTATCGGTCAGCATGTCGAGATTCACGCCAGCCTTGCCGCGAAATCCCGTCAGCAATCTGTGTCCCTTGAGTGAGGAAAGCATCTCGATCGCCATCTGACCGTTCACCGGTGCAAGCCTCACGGCGGCATCATGAAGCACTTCGACCATGATCCCGCCCATCCCGACCGCAATCAATGGGCCGAACTGGCGATCGTTCTTCATACCGAGGACGATCTCCACTCCCGGCGGCGCCATCTGCTGTACGCTGATGCCGTCGATCTTTGCGGACGGAGCGTGGCGCGTCGCCGACGCTAGTATTTCTGCTGCCGCACTTCTGACCTCCTCAGGAGACCGAAGCCCGAGCCTGACACCGCCGACTTCGGTCTTGTGGAGGATATCGGACGACACGATCTTGACCGCTACTGTCCCCCCGATCTCGCTGGCGGCGGTTGCGGCGTCTCCGGGATCGCGGGCAAGGATTTCACGAGGAGTGGCGATCCCATAACAGGCCAGGACTTTCTTCGAATCGGTCTCGGTCATTGCCGCGCCACATTTAGCGGCCGCAGCAAGGATCGCGCGAGCCTGTTGTTCCGCGCCGAGAGGTGAGCACCGCTCGAATCCAGCTTTGCGATGCGCGCGACGTTCATGCCAATCTAACCACGCCCGCAACGTTGCAAAACAGCGATCCGCCGATCGGAACATGCAAACCCTTGGATCGGCATCGAGAAGTTCACTGCCCGGTCCCTGATACCATTCGTTCATCCAGACCACCGCAAGCGGGCGATCCGTTCGGGCGGCGGCATCTACGATCGTCGGGGCACGTGCGCCGCTCGA
Source organism: Bradyrhizobium sp. (assembly GCA_028290305.1). Next base: position 24,489 of record JAQGKC010000346.1, on the reverse strand, counting down.
CGATGCATGCGCAAAGATCATCGGCATTACCACCACACTGAAGCCCGGATCGTTCAGGAAGGCATCAAGGCAAAACCCGAACGTCTCCGACGTCTTCAGAACCTCGGCTGTGAGATCGGAGGGATTGGCGACCGAGCCGAAATCCGGAACGACCTCGTGGAGTGCACTCGATGTCTTTGCCTCCAGTCCTGGTAGCACAACCCCATGCTGTTCCGCCTTGTCGGCACAGATGACCGCGGCGCCTCCTGACGTTGCCAGGACGCCGACGCCCCGGCCTCTGGACGGCGCCTTCGTCTTTGCGAAGAACGATGCTGTTTCCAGCACCGCTTCAAGATCGTCGACCGCAATCGCGCCGGTATCCTCGAAAGCAGTCTTGTAGGCAACGGATGAGCCGACCATGGTCCCCGTATGCGACATCGCAGCCTTGCTGCTGACCTCGCTATTGCCGGCCTTATAAACGATCAATGCTTTCCCGGCGTCACGCGCTTTCCGAGCCGCAGCCAGAAAGCGGCTGCCGTCCTTTACGCCCTCAAACAGGCAGATGATTGCTCGCGTATCATCGTCCTCCGCCAAATAAGAGATGAAGTCGCAAACGTCGACGTCGCACGAGTTGCCCGCCGCCAAATAATGCGAAAATCCGACCCCGCGTTCCATGCCCTGCAGCACCGTGTAGCCCAAGGCGCCGCTTTGGGACACGATGCCGATTGGACCGCGTTTGTGACCCATGCCGGCATAGTCAGGCATGAAGTTCAATCCAGCGCCCGAACGTGTATTAGCAAGGCCGACGCAATTCGGCCCTACGAGGCGCACCCGGGTACGGCGAGCAAGATTGACCAGGCGTTGTTGAGCTTCAATGCGCTCCGGTTTTGCAGTTTCGGCGAATCCCGACGCATAGACGATTACCCCTCCTGCCTTCACCGAACCCGCTCTCTCGATCATGTCCTCGACCATCGGCCTTGCAACGCAAAGGACGACGCAATCGGGACTCTCCGGCATGTCTTCCAGCGACGGCACGCAGGGCCGCCCCAACAAGGACTGATACTTCGGATTGATGGCAAAGACTCTGCCATTGAATGCGGACATGTTGGACAAGGTGCGCTCGCCGAACGATCCCCGCGTTTCCGACGCGCCGACGATCGCGACCACCTTGGGATCGATGAGCCGCCGGAGATCGGCCGCGTCGTAGATGGATCTGGCTATTTTCATTCTTCATCCTCGAATCCGGGAGACGTGAAGCTCACATCCCTCTTTCGTTATTCCGCTTCGTTTGGAGTGCAACGCGTCAGTCTGACTCAACGCGGCCGACTACTGTTGAAGACATCGTTCGCCTCGTTTCACGAACTGGCCAGCACGCTCGAAAAGAGCGTCGCTGCACCAACGGACCACTTTTCAGGTAGCGATATCGTCGAGATCGGTCATTCCGCCCATTGCTGCCCACCGCTTGCCATCAAAGCGACTGAGCTGAAGATTATGGACTGAGCGATAGTCCGTGGGCGAATTATGGACTTCGATTCCATCGAGGTAGAGCGGCGGCTTTTCGTCCTTCAGCGAAGTGGCGTGTTTCAGCAAGTTGTCACGGGTTAGATCCTCCCCACACCGCTTGAGTACCTGCTCGATCATCCACGCGTTGTTGTAACCGGGTATGGCCGTGTTATCGTCGATATGAATCGCCGGCAGATACTTCTTGAGAAATTCGGCATATGCTTTGACGGCGGGATTGTTTTCTTCCGCAGGATCGGTCGGATTGATCTCCCACCAGGCGGAAACCAGGCCCTTCGCGTTGTCGAGGCCCGCCGGCGCCAACGTACCACCGATCGAACTGCAATTGGAGTTTACGATATGCAATGGGTGCCAGTTGAGGGCCGCGACCTTGCGGATGCCTTGAGCGGCGAATTTTGAAGCCGTGAGCTGTACGAACACGTCGGCGCCTGTCGCCATGCAATCGGCAACCTGACTTTCGATCGATGGCTCGCTCAGCTCGTGACTGACTTCCTTCACGATCAGGGTGGCAGCTTTGTCGCCCAGACCTTTCTTGAGGCCACGCAGAAAGTCCTTGCCAAGATCGTCGTTCAGATACTGGACCGCGATCTTTGCGTCGGGCTTTTCCTTCAAAATATACTTCCCGAATGCGGCACTTTGCGCGACGTAGATCGGATAGAACGGAATGATCCAGGGATACTCCGTGGGATCGTTGAAGCGTTCTGCGCCGGATGTTAGAAAGAGGTTTGGTATCTTCTTGCTATTGAGATACTTCTGCGTGGCAGTATTCGGCGAAGTACCGAGCATTCCCGCGATCGCGAAGACCTCGTCCGATTCAACGAGCTTACGAGTTTGTTCGAGGGCCTTGGGCGGATTGTAGGCATTGTCGAGCGAGATCAGATTGACCTTTCGGCCATTGATCCCGCCACGGTCGTTGACCATGTTGAAATAGGCCGTTTGGGCTTGGCCATAAACTCCAAAGCCCGATGCCGGTCCACTGTACGGCGAGGTCGTGCCGAGCTTGATTTCGGTGTCCGTTACACCCGGCCCATAGTTTTTTGCGGCCAAGGCCTTTCTTGAGCCGCCCAACGTCAGCGCGGCGACGCCAAGTCCGGCAATCGCGGAACGGCGAGTCATTGATCTCATAGCGCTTCCCTCCGAGGTATTTTTTGTCCTGAAGTATGATCTTTGGTTCGCATCTATCGTGCAAAAATCTATCTGGCCTCTTCCGGCTAGACAAAACGAACGCTGACCGGCGCAAACCCCGATATTTTGGCTTCGTAAAACTCTCCAGCCGTCGCGGGCGACACCGGGCCGAGCGCGCCGGTCAGTACGACATCTCCGGCCCGCAACGGCTGTCCTGCTTCAGACATTGCCCGCGCCAGCCACAACGCCGCCTTGAGAGGATGTCCCAGGCACGCCGCCCCCGATCCGACGGAGACGACCGTGCCGTTGCGGTTCATGACCATCCCGCAGGCCTCAAGGTCGATATCGGTCAAACGTTTCGGAGCTGCGCCGAGCACGTAACGGGCGCTGGACCCATTGTCTGCGACGGTATCGAGGATCGTGATCTTCCAGTCCCTGATGCGGCTATCGACGATCTCGAGAGCCGGCACGGCATAAGCGACAGCGCGCATCAATTCGCCGAGCGTGACGTCGCGCGTCGGAAGTTCGCGGTCGAGCACAAGCGCAATCTCGGCCTCGATGCGGGGCTGGATCAGCCGAGCGATCTGCACATCCCCGCCGCTCGCAATCTCCATATCGGCGAACAGGGCCCCGTAGTCGGGCTGATCGACGCCAAGTTGTTGCTGCACGGCCTTCGATGTCAGTCCGATCTTTCTTCCGACCAGGCGTCGTCCCGCTGCAATTCCACGTTTCGTGACCTCGGCCTGCACCGCGTAGGCTGCCGGGACATCATTTGCGCCGAATTCCGATGCGATTGGATCGATCGGCACGCAGTCGGTTTCCGCCGACTGCAAGCGGTCCGCCAGCCTTTTCGTGACCGACGCGGCGCTCATGGCCGGTCCAGAAAGTCGGCGACCAACGCGTTGAATTCTTCGGCCTTCTCCCATTGGGCCCAGTGGCCGCATTTGGGGTACACGTGCAATTGCGCATTCGGCATTGTCTTCAGAAGGATAAAACTGGAATCCAGCGGGACGACGCGGTCGTCACGTCCCCAGACGATAAGCGTCTTGTGTTTGAGGGATGCGAGGTTTTCGCGCCAGATGTCCATCGGCGGCCGCTTAAAGATATCGATGACGTCCGGCCTGGTCGCCGCCTTCAGTCGCTCTGCCATCAGCTCCTCCGTGATGGACGACGAGTCGAACACGAGCAGCTCGATCACGCCCTTCAGTTTCTTGAGCGTTGGCCCTTCACCGCCGTGGAACGTCGCCATTCGGCGTAACCCTTCGGTCGGCATCGGGGTGAAGACCGCCTGGCTGCCGCCCGTGCCCATCAACACCAACCGGTTCACCCGGTCCGGAGCCCGCAATGCGACCATCAGGGCCGTGGCGCCGCCAAGCGAATTTCCAACGAAGCTCGCTCTATCGACGCCGATCGCGTCCATGAACTCACGGGTAAAGTCCCCCATCGCGGCAAAAATCGGTCCGTCCTTGAGCTTGCCTTCTGTCTCGCCAAAGCCGGGCAGATCGATCACGATCACACGGCGATTGGCAGCAAGCGGTTCGACATTCTTTCGATAGTTGCTCAAGCCCGACGCGCCCGGCCCTCCTCCATGGATCAGGATCGTAGGTTCGCCCCGGCCGACATCATGATAGCGTGTGCGTGTTCCGGCGACGTCGATGAATTTTCCCGTTAAGTCCACTTTGATCTCCCTTTGGCGGTTGAAGCGAGCGGCTAGGCGCGCGCTGATGTCGATTGCAGATAGCGGTCTCTCAGCTTTCTCTTGAATATCTTGCCGCTTGCCTCCCGCGGCAGCGCGTCGTCAAAGACGAACCGCTTCGGGACCTTGAACCGCGCAAGATGCTGTTCGAGAAAAGCCGTGATGTTCGTTGGGAGGAGTTCGGCGGCAGATTCTGCCTCGATCGCTGCGACCAGAGCTTCGCCGAATTCGTCATCCGGAACGCCAAACACAGCGCAATCGCGCACCCCCGGACAATTGACGAGGATGTTTTCGATCTCGACTGGATAGATATTGACGCCGCCGGAGATGACCATGTCCCGCTTGCGGTCGCAGATGTAGAGAAACCCGTCCGGGTCGAGATATCCGACGTCGCCGCAAGTCACCAATCCTCCCCGGTCAATCTCTTGTCGCTGATCCGGACGACCATGATAGGTGAAGTCTGAATAAGCCTCGGTGCGAAGGAAGATTTCGCCGATGCCGCCGGCGCCGACCTCCTTTTGGTCTTCGCCGTAGATTTTGATCAACGTGCCCCTCATCGGCCGGCCGACCGTACCGGGATGCGCAAGCCACTCGATCGAATCACAGCCCACAGCGGGGCCTGTTTCAGTCGCGCCGTAGGTCTCGTGGATGACCGGCCCCCACCAATCGATCATCTGCCGCTTCACGTCAGGCGGGCATGCCGCGCCGGTATGAGTAACCCATCGGATCGATGAGATGTCGTATCTCTTGCGCACACTTTCACTGAGCCGAAGCAAGCGCACGAACATGGTCGGCACCATCGTCAGGTGCGTAATGCGGTGTTCAGCGATCGTCCGAAGCAGTTGCTCGGGTTCAAAATTATGCTGAAGCACCGTCAGATCGGCATACTGAAAGGCTTGCCGCGCAAAAGCGCCAGGAGAAGCGTGATAAAGCGGCCCGCAGACGAACGCGCGCATGCCCTCCTCGATGCCATATATGTCGCGCAGCAGAGCGACATTCTTTTTCACCTGCTCAGGATTCATCGCAGCCCGGCGAACGCCCTTGGGCCGCCCGGTTGTGCCGGATGTGTAGATCATCGTGCCGCGTGGAGCCCGCGAGTGCGCGCTCCAGGCCGCAAACTGGTCGCGAAACGACGCCCAATCCTTTGCGTGATGTGGTCGCAGCGGTAGTGTGCGCGGCTCAACCGCCTCGCAGTCGGGAACGGCGAAGGTTGGCAAGCCGGCGGGGATGATCTCTGCGATCCGGTCGATTAGATCGCCGTGCCCGATTATTGCACGCGGCGTGCAGTCCGACAGGATGTACGCAATTTCGTCCGGGGTGCTGTGCCAGTTCAGCGGCACGACATACGCGCCAAGCAAAGCGGAAGCTTGAATGACCTCGAAGTAGCAAGGATCGTTCCGGATGAGCAGCGCGATAGCATCGCCTTCACGCACGCCGGTCTGATCCAGCGCGGTCGCCGCGCGACGGCCAGCATCGACCAGCGTCTCCCGCCGCGTCCAGCGCTCGCCAATCAAGACCTTCTTGCCGGTCACCTCCTCTACTCCAGGCATATGGTCGCCTCGGCGCGCACTGATGGGAGAAATACGATGTCGATTTCGCGGAAGTCGTTTTCGTCGAGTGCGATTTCGGCCGAAAATGTCAGCGGATCCATGTGGCCGTTGAGGACTTTCGGGAATCTCCATTCGGCGACGGCCGCCGTGCGGGAGCCGGCCCGAAACTCGATTGCCAACGGCTGGAGATCGCTCGATCCATGCCCGCTTTGATAACCATCGCCGATGCAATAAATCTCGAACTGAAACTTCTTGCCGCGGCGCTGCACCGCGATTTCTATATCCAGCATGCCAAAGGTAGCGTCGCCGTCCCGCCCATTCTGATAGAAATAGACGTAAGGTATCCGACCGTATTTGCTGTCGCCGCTTTCAGCGTCCGACGGCACATGCGCATCGCTGCGGCCGGGTGTCCTCGGCGGCGTCGGCCCGAGCAGGCACATTTGAGGCAGCGACCGGCACTCAACCACGGGCCTGGTCCTTCCGCGGACGTTGAGGATCGTCGTTCGGCCCCGAAGGCGCGCCGCGATCCAGAATTTTCACGTCGTGCGCGCGCCCCAGGAAGCCGAATGCGTTTTCGGAGAGCACAGCGTCGCTGCCGAGAGCTTCTTTCGCGAACGCTCCAGGGCTTTTCTGCCTGATGGCGAAGGGATAATCGGATCCAACGACGATGTGATCCAGACCAACCGCGTTGGCTAAAAACTGCAGCGACGACGCATCGTATAGAATCGTATCATACCAAAATTGACGAGCGGCCTTGGACGGAGGTGTCTTCATCTCGCCTTTCAGGCCGATGGACCAACCAAAATCCATTCTGGGCAATATCCAGGGCAGCGCCCCGCCGCCATGGCTGAGCAATATCTTCAACCGCGGAAATCGTTCGGTGATCTGTGCTGAAAGCAGCGATACCGCCGCGAGCGCCGTCTCCAGCGGAAATGCCGCCGTCGCAGCGAATTCCGGTCCGGCCCCTATCCGATCCAGACCTACCGGGTGCAAGGGATGAATGAAAATCCCTAGATTCAGAGCCTCGGCAGCTTCGTAGATCGGATGCATTGTCTCGTTGCCGAGCGCTACACCATTAATGTGGGTTCCGATTTCGATACCCGCAAAACCCAGCGCCTTGACCTTTTGCAATTGACGCACCGCCCGCGGCACATCCTGGGCGCAAACCATTCCGATACCGGCGAAATTTCGCGGAGCCTGCGCAATCATGCTGGCGATCTGCTCGTTCATGACGTCAGCAAGGAATTCGGCATCGTCCGAAGGCAGCCAGTGCGACAGAAGTTCCGGCATCGGCGACAATACCTGCATGTCGGTGCCGTCATCGGCCATATCCGACAGGCGCTGCCCGACATCCCACGACCGCGCATCGATCTTGCGGAATACCTTGCCGCCGATCATCACCGCCGCCTTACGGTCTGCCGATAGCTCAACGCTTGGCCACAACCGGTCCCGCACGGGATCCGCGGACAGCCGCGCAGGCACAACATGGGTGTGAATATCGATCACAGCGCCCAACCGCGTTCTCCCTAATGCTCTTTGCGAGCTTGTTTTGCGCATGCGAACGTCTCTTGCCGAGACCTCGTTCGCATATTTTACTTTACAAACAGGATTGATTGTTTCTTACTTAGTGTCAAGGCGTCTTTTGAAGGGCGCCGAGCAACGGCCGAGAGCAACTCGGCCGACTTTCAGGGAGCGAGCGCGGTGGACCTCTCGAAGACGCGCGTTGTGATCGTCGGTGCCGGACAGGCGGGCGGCCGCGCCGCCGAGGCTTTGCGCGCCGCCGGCCATTGCGGGCCAATCACCCTGGTCGGTGACGAAGAGCATCTGCCGTATGAACGGCCGCAGCTTTCGAAATCCATGCTGCTCGATCCCGAGCCCAGCCCGGCGTTTATCCGAACTGCGCAAAACTGGGCCGATCTCGACATTACGCTGTCCAGATCTTCCCGCGTCGTGGCAGCCGACGTCGCTCGGCGCGACATCGGATTGGCCGACGGACGCGTTCTTTCATTCGACCGACTCCTGATCGCCACTGGTACGCGCGCGCGACGGCTGCCGGAATTGGAAGACGCGCCACTACCCATCCACTATCTCCGCTGCATGGATGATGCACTCGCATTGCGGCGCGCTTTGGAGCCGGGCAAAAAAATCGTCCTTATAGGGGGCGGAGTGATAGGCCTCGAGGTCGCGGCTGCCGCCGTCATGCGTGGGTGCAGCGTTGTCGTCATCGAGAGGGCCGGCGCGTTGCTTCCGCAAGTCGGCTCAACGGCACTCAGTCTGTACGCAAGGCAACTTCATTCGGCCAAAGGGGTAAACATCGTAACCGGAGCCGCGATCAAACGTGCGACCGGCAAAGGCATCGAGCTTATCGACGGAAGCTCGTTTCCAGCCGACATCGTGTTGGTCGGCGTCGGCGTCGAGCCAGCTGTCGATCTCGCGGGTCAGCTCGGGCTGGACGTCCCGAACGGCATTCGAGTGACGAAGACCGGCGATGCCGGCATCGACGGAATCTATGCGGCGGGAGACGTCGCCGAACAATGGAGCCATTGTCACGGTCGCTGGATGCGCGTGGAAAACTGGGCGAATGCGCAGAACCAGGCCATCGCCACGGCCAAACATATGGTCGGCGAGGCCAGCGTCTATGAAGCCCCGCCCTGGTTCTGGTCCGATCAATACGACGCCAACATTCAGATCGTCGGATACCCAGCCGGCGGCGAGGAAATCGTCCGGGGGGAACTCACCGGCGGACGCTTTACGGCCGTCAGCGTCCGGGATGGCGAAGTTGTCGGAGGCGTTACCGTCAATTCCGGGCGCGACATGGCCGTTTTGCGCCGGCTCGTCTCATCCCGCAAACCGGTCCGCAAGGGCGACCTCGAAAATCCCGCCTTCGAATTGAAGCGCTCACTTGCCTCCTAGGAAAGGAAACTCCATGAACGCGGAAAGCAACCAACCGGCCCTTCTCGTTGATCCGGCTCAGCGGGTTTTCAAGGTCGCTCGCCGCAATTTCGTTGACCCCGAAATTTACGAGGCCGAAAAGGAAAAGATCTTCGACCGGTCGTGGCTCTACCTCGGGCACTCCTCGGAATTGCCGAAGCCGGGAGATTACATCAGCCGGAGCGTCGCAGGCAGGGGCATTCTCTTCACCCGTGACAGCAAGGGGCAGCTTCGGGCGTTGCTGAATACCTGCCCGCATCGCGGCGCACAGGTCTGCCGCGAGCGAAAGGGAAATGCCAAATCCTTCCAGTGCTTTTATCACGGCTGGGTTTTCGGATCCGACGGCAAGCTGCGAAGCCAGCCCGGCGAAGAATCCTATCCGGAAGGGTTCAAGAGCCGCGAATCATCGAACATGCAGGCTGTGCCGCGGTTCGAAAGCTACCGGGATTTCAATTTTGTCTCCTTTGACAGAAACATCATTCCCCTCGTGGACTACCTTGCAGGTGCCAGGGAATATCTCGACGTGATCTGCGATCAGACGGACGCGGGCATGTCGATCGTCGCCGGCAGCCAGGAATACTCGATCCGCGCGAACTGGAAACTACTCACCGAGAACAGCATCGACGGCTATCACGCAACGACCACGCACGCGAGCTACTTCGATATCCTGATGACCACCACGGACAATATGAGTACCGGCACAAAGGGCGGCGTCGGTTTGGATCTCGGAAACGGGCACGCGGTTCTGGAGTATGGCGCTCCATGGGGGCGGCCGGTCGCGCAGTGGATTCCCGGTTGGGGGGAAGACGGCAAATCCGAGATCGGCAGGCTTTACAAAAACCTGGGCGAGCGGTTCGGCTCTGAGCGGGCCGACCGTATCGCGCTGAAAAACCGCAACCTCTTCATATTCCCGAATCTCGTCGTCAACGACATCATGGCTTTGACAGTTCGAACTTACTTTCCGATGGCTCCCGATTACATGGTCATCAATGCCTGGGCGCTGGCCCCTAACGACGAAACGGCATGGGCCCGCAAGTACCGCCTCAATAATTTCCTTGAATTCCTGGGACCCGGAGGTTTTGCGACACCCGACGACGCCGAAGCGCTCGAACATTGTCAACGTGGGTTCAAGAATTCGAAGGAAGCGCTGTGGAACGACATCTCAAAGGGCATGGGCAAGGATAGGCCTTCCCACAATGATGAATTGCAGATGCGCGCATTCTGGACCCAGTGGAACAGGCGAATGTTCCCGGAGCCGCGTCCCAACATCAAGGGCGTTGCAGCCTGAGGAAACCGACATGCAATCTATCAATCGATCCGACGTCGAGGACTTCCTGTTTGCCGAGGCCGATCTGCTTGACCAGTGGAGGTTGCCGGAATGGCTGACGCTTTTCACCGACGATGCGAAATATGAAGTGCCTTGCACCGACTTGCCGCCCGATGCGTCGTCCGACTCCAATCTGTTCTACATCGCGGATGATCGGCTCCGTCTCGGTGAACGGGTCAAGAGATTGATGAAGCGGACCGCGCACGCTGAATTTCCGCATTCAAAAACGAGCCGGATGATTGGCAACGTCCGAATCAGATCGCAGAATGACGACGAAATGGAAGTGAGTTGCGTTTTCCAAACGCTCCGAACCAAGGACGGGACGACCGACCTCTATTTCGGAACGAGCAACTATCGCCTTAAGACAACCGAGGACGGCCTTAAGATTCGAGAGAAGCGCTGTCTTCTCGGCAGCGAAGGTCTTCGTCCCCACGGCCGCATCAGCATCGTGCTCTAGATCGAAACGGACATCAGATGAATTCTCGTTTTGCCGGACAAGTTGTCATGGTGACTGGTGCCGCCAGCGGAATCGGCGCGGTCATCGCAAGGCATTTTGCCGACGCCGGCGCCCGCCTCGTGCTTTCGGACATTGACGAAAAACGTCTGAAGTCCGTCGCCGAAAACATCGCCGCAACCGGGTGCGCCGAGCCTGAAATACGGGCCGGTGACCTGTCGAAGGAAGACATCGCCGGCGCCGTTGTTAAGTCCGCGGTCGATTCCTTCGGCACGCTGGACGTACTAGTAAACAACGCCGGCGGCGGCATCATCAAGTCGTTTCTGGATCACACCCCGGAGACTCTGCGCACCACGATCGACCGCAACTTGTGGACCGCGCTTTGGTGCACGTGGCATGCCGTACCCATTATGAAGTCAAAAAAGTACGGCCGGATCGTCAATATCGGCGCGGACTCGGTTCGAAACGGGCTATGGGATCATGCCGCCTACAACGCTGCGAAGGGCGGCGTTCATGCAATGGCGACCGGGCTGGCCCGGGAGTTTGCCATGGATGGAATAACGGTCAACGTCGTGGCGCCTTGCATCGTCAACACACCACAAGTGCAGCAGGCCGCGCTTAAGGCGCCGAAGGCCCTTCAAAGATTCGTGGATGTGGTTCCGATGGGACGCGCCGGTGAGATGGATGAGGTGGCATCGATGGTTTGCTATCTGGCTTCTAAGGAAGCGTCGTTTGTCACCGGCCAGGTGATCAGTGTCAACGGCGGCAGTACGATGTTATGAACACGACGATGACGAACGACATTTTGATCGGCAAGGTCGTCGACTTTCCCGATGGTGAAATCCGGTCGGCGACGATGCCGGACAGCACAAATATCGCCGTCTACAACGTCGATGGAACGATTTATGCAACGGCGGATCTGTGTACTCATGGAGAGGCGTCGCTATCGGAAGAGGGTCTTTTGACCGGCAAGATCGTTGAATGCCCCTGGCACTTCGGCACTTTCGACGTGACGAGCGGAAAACCGATGGGCATGCCCTGCACGGTTGCTCTGAAGACCTTTGTGGTCAAGGTGGTTGAAGAAAGCGTCTATGTCGAATTCTAAAGAAACGAAGCCTAATGTGCTTCGCGGGGCCGGCCCGAAACGGACCCCAAGCCCGCGGCAAAAACTGCGATCGCGCCGGGATAGTTCCGCTGAGCCAAAATACGCTCCGCGACGCACCCAGGCTGAACGCAGCGAGACCACGCGCAAGCAGCTTCTCGATGCCGCAATTAAGTTGGTCCGGGCAAAAGGTTTCGGCGGTCTGCGGACGGTCGAAGTATCCACGCTGGCCGGGGTCTCCCGCGGAGCCCTGCTCCATCATTTCAAGAACAAGCACGCGCTGGTCGTGGGCGTCCTGCACTACGTCAATGAAATATCTTTGACACAGAGCGCGCGTCGTGCGCAATCCGCTCGGAGCAGCGGCGATCCTATCGAGGGAATTATCCAGGACGCCCGGGAATTTTACTTCGGCGACTATTTTTTTCTCGAACTAGCCATCGCCATGAGCGACGAAAGCTCCCGAAGCCTGAAGCGGGAGACCTATCAGATATCGAGACCGACGCGATTTTCGATCGAGGCTGCATGGCTTGATACACTTGTTTCGTCGGGTCTTCCGAAGCAGTTAGCCGGAGACGTTCTCGCGCTCACCATGAGCGTCGTGCGTGGGTTCTCCGTCAGGATGCTGATCGAAAAAGATCCTGAGCAATTCGCGCGCTTGCTCAAGGTCTGGCGCGACATCATCCGTCAACATATTTCGATGTCGCTCAAGTCACGAAAGTAGAACTGATTATGGAAGCAAACCAGGCTTCGACGCCCACCCCGATCATTCAGCTTTGTTACGTTCGGCTTGCGGTAACGCGACCGCAGGCCGCTGCAACATTCGCAACTGAGATTCTTGGATTGCAACCCGTCTCAAACAAGCTGGAGCCATTTCTCTTTCGATCCGACCAACGTTACCACACGCTCTGCCTGACAACCGAAAGCGAGAAATCCAGCATCGGTATCGAGCTGCCGAGTGATGCAGATTTGGAGTGTGCAAAGGCGGCGCTGGCCGCCGGCGGCTTTGCGGCGAGAGAGGCTGCCATCGACGAGTGCGCAAGGCGCTTTGTTCGTCGTGCGCTTATCGTCGAGGATGCCAGCGGCAATGAGATTGATCTTGTCTTGCGGCCCGCCCAGAGCGGACGACGCTATTTCCCGAGCCGGGACGCGGGTGTGACAGGACTACAGGGTGTCGGATTATGCAGCCGTTCGATGAAGGAAGATCTCAGGCTGTGGACGACGATACTCGGCGCCAAGGTGAGTGACTGGGCCGGCGACGTCGCATATCTCAGCATAGACCGGAAACATCATCGGATTGTGCTCTATCCGTCGCAGCGATCAGGCCTGGTCTATGTTTCTTATGACGTGGAGAGCATGGACGCGATCATGCAGAACAATTATTTCGTTCAGGAGCGACAGATCAAGATTTTGCAAGGCCCCGGACGTGAACCCGCCTCCGGACAGATTTTCCTCAGGTTCGCAGGCCCCGAGGGGCAGGTCTTTTCCTACGTTCACGGATTGAATGACCTCGATCCTCACCATCATCCCCGTCAATTCGCTTCACATGCGTCTTCCCTCTGTGAATGGGGAAGCCAATGCGAAGATATCGTGGAGCTGCAGCCTACGCGCGCCAATTGAGCTAGCGAACGAGGAGAAGACAATGATCGAACTCAAGGATGTAAGTTATGTTCGGCTTGGGGCATCGAATTTAGAGGAATGCGAGACCTTCGCCACCAAATGCCTCGGATTGCAGGTCGGCGAACATTCCGGCAAAGCGCTGTACCTGAGGTCTGACTCGCGTGCTCACACCCTCTGCTACTTCGAAGGCGACCCGGCGGATCAGACCGTAGGATTCGAGGTCGAGGACGAAACCAAGCTTGATGCCGCGGCGGCCACGCTAGACTCGATTGGCCATCCGGTCCACGCCGGAACTGAGGCGGAGTGCGCCGAGCGCAAAGTCCGCGCTTTTATCGGCTTCAAGGATCCGACGGGAAACAGGATAGAACTGGTGGTGCGGCCGGAGCGAAACGGCAGACGATATTTTGCGACACGAGACGCGGGCATCACCGGCTTCAGCCACATCGGGTTGAACTCGACCGATCCCGCGCGCGACGAGAAATTTTGGACGCAGGTTTGCAATGCGAGGGTCAGCGACCGCATCGGCGACATCGCTTTGATGCGTGTGAACGCGATCCATCACACGATCGCCCTGGCGCCTGGCCGGCGTCCGGGCATTGGACACGTCAATCATCAGGTCGAAAGCAACGATGACGTGCTTCGTTCTTACTATCACTTGTCCGCCCAACGCGTACCAATCGTCTTCGGTCCCGGACGGCACCCGACTTCCGGCGCGCGGTTCTTATATTTTCAAGGACCCGAGGGTATGGTCTTCGAATACTCGGTCGGCGTTGACGAGATCGAAGACGAAGACGGCCATCGGCCGCGCCAATTTGGCTTTGAGCCATCGAGCCTGTGCATGTGGGGAGCAAAGTCTGTGCGCGCTCGTTAGACGCTCAGTAAGTTTTTACTTGAAATAGACCATACCCGTTTACATCCGTTCGATTCACCGGGGGCGCAGTGAAGCCGCAGGTACAGTCGTTGAGGTCCGGCGTCGAACGGCCAATTGGAAGCTGATCTGCCAAGATGCCGAGGGGATAAGGGATCGCCTTAACGTTTCTCTGTCGTCGGGTAGACCAGCGATTGATCCTCAATTTCCTGAACGGGGAGCTTGTTTACGCCCGCCATTGTATGCAGTTCCAGCAAAGATGGCATGGCGGCAGTTGCGGCCAATAGTTCGGTCGAAGCGGGTCGAGACCGTAGCATGGCGGCTGCGACCCCAATCAGGACAACGACGGCGAATGCAGCAAGCACCGAGCGCATCAAGGGAAGCCTCCGTTTTCTAACCTTAAATGTGTCGGTGGGCGCCTGGTAAGGTTCAAGGCCGGCCAGCGCCGTAAGCAAAGGTTGCGATCACTGATCCGTGACGCAAGAGCTCCAAAACACCCTCTCTGGTCCGCGTTTTGCGGATGTGCAGCGCTAGTTCCGCGTGCCGGGTTCGGCGAACGCGACCGAGACGGGCTCCTGCACGAAATTGTCCAGGATAGCGGCGGCTCCGCCAGCAATAATGCCGGCGACCAAGCATGCGAGAATGAAGGCACGCATCGTGTTTTCTCCTGAAAAAGGCAGATCGAGAAGATATTCAAGACGAAAGGGCAAATGCCTCCGTTTCAATGTCCACGAAAGTTCGCCCCAGCGAGCCCACGCGGGCGTAAAAATCGGCCGATGCAGCCTGCTCCAGATCGACAAAAAAGCGCCTGATCCAAGGGGCGAGATGCTCTTCAAAGAACTCGCGGTCTGCACCGGCCGGACCGGCGATATCTCCGCCGATAAACCCGGCCATGATTTCGCACAGAATGGCCGCATGATCCTCGGGCTCCGAATGTCCTGCCGCGCTCTCAATGCCGAGCTGCTGAAAGGCTTCGCGCACCCGTCCGAGCGGGCGCCCGTAGAGCGAGCCTGTCAAATAATGCGATGCGTACGGCAACAGCAGGCCCTTTCCGAGCCCGGCAAATAAATCGAAATACTCCCGCCCTGCGCTTTCCTGATTCGCCCGGCGCGCGGCCTCCCCGAGCGCCGTATGCGCGATTCCGAGCGGGCTTGCATCGCCACGCAGCAAAGCCAGACGCCCGATCATTTGGATATCGGGGCTGCGTGAAAGCAAGATCGACAGCAACGCATATTCCTGCGCACGCGCGCGATCGATCTCATCGACGACGCGCTTGGAAGAAATCTGAGACGCGGACTCTTGCATCTGCTCCATTCTCAACCTGTGACCTGTACATATGCTGGAGTGGCCGGAGCCACCCAGAACTGTTGATCTTTACCGCGGTAAAGCGCTGCCGTGTGAACGGCGGCTTCGTGGTGAATCATCTTCTTCGGCGACCCGATCGTTTTGGGTTGTCGTGCCTTCTTTGCCATCGTCCGGTAGATTAAAGATGTTGTTGGTCGACGATAGACCCTCAGACGTTTGCTGCACGTTCTGACCAAGGTCGGCGGCCGATGGCGCCTGCGCCACAGGGACCGGGGTTTCCGGAAGCATCCGGGCGGGTTTGTCATGGGCGCCCAGCGCCCGCGCCAGAAGGCCCGGCAGGCTATCCGTCTCTCGCATCGGACCGAAGCCAGGCATCGCAGTCGGGTCGTTGAAATCCCATTGATTTTCGGCGATCCCGATAAAGTCCCGAATGGCCGGATCGCTTGCCCACGCCTGGCGCAGCGCGGCCCGCGTCAACGTGGCGGGCACCCGGCTTTGTAAGAACCCGCGAATGTCGGTATCGACGGTAATTTTTTCGATTGACGGCAGGCTTGCCGGATCAAAGGATTCGTCGGCCACCTCGTCCTGGTGGGGCGCGGATGGCGTTTCCGCCCCGGCGGAAACCAACGCCTCGGGCTCTGGTCCATTCCCTGTGGGGTCGGTTTTGTGCTCGGCATCGGACCCGCGTTTCAATCGCGCCCAGCGTGAAACGAAATTCTCGGATGCGGTCATTTCTCGCCTCCTTTTCCGTCTTCGTGTCGAGCAAGTGTTGGTTCCACCGACTGGCGTCGGCGCTTGATGAAGGCCCGCTCGACATGATGCTCAGCGATGAATCGAGCGATGGCTTCCACGACCTCGGCCGGCATTGGCACGGCTTCAACCAGATAGCTGCCCGCATCGGTGAACGCCTCGCCTTCGGCCGGATCGGCCGTCACGGCGAGTATTTCATAGGAACATTCCGAAGCCGTGGGGTGCAAGGCCACCCATAGTGCAGGCGCGCCCGATACGAGATTGTCGCGATAACCTGTCGTCTCGGTCCGGTGCAATTCGATCACGGCCTGACCCGCATAGAACAGGGTCATTTCCGATCCCGTATCGAGCGGTGTCCAGGGCGCGGCCGAAGGACTCCCGACAAACACCGAGGCCGGTCGCCACACAAAATCGACCCACGTGCTCCTCGCCTTGCGTCGCTCGACCAGGACGCCCACTTCGATGCGTGCGAGGGCTGTCGATCTCAATGGACCGCCTCCACTTGCCGGATTGGCAGGCCGGTCACGAGATTTTGCGGCTTCAACCGCAACATGTCGTCTGCGGTCACGGCCGCCAGGAGATAGACCGGCTCGCCCCTGACCTTCTCGATCATATCTGCCGGATCAAGGAAAGTCAGCCGGAACAAGCCAATCAGTTTCGCCCGCGTTGCGTCGTCGAGATCGCTGCCGCTCCAGATGGAGTCACCGATACGTGTGGCTTCGGAATCGAGTCCGACATACCAGGACCATGGCGCGTTATTGAGTTCCGCCAGAGGTTCGACCGCGACGTCGATCGCAAGCAAGTGCGATATCCAGCGGATGACGACGTCGCCGAGGGCGGCCAATCCACGCCGGCCGGCTGTCATGTCGAGCGCCATGTCGAAGCGGTCGCTGCGTTCCCAGTAGCTGCCTGCGGTTGCATCGCTCAGCATTTCGACTTCGGTCGTCGACGGCAGGCCCAAAAGCGCCTGCAACGGCGATCGGGTTGGGCGGCCGAGCAATGACTCTGTCTCTTCGTCGATCGCGACGGTTGACGCTTCCTGTATCGCCAGCCGCTGTGGGCGAAAGAACATCTCCGCGGCGCGCAGCATGAACGCATCCTTGCAACCATCCAGCGCGTTTCGCAGTATCGCCTGGGTCAAATGACCAATAAAGGCGTGCGGGATTTTGATACCGCGCCTGATAATCTCGAGGTAGGCCGCCTCCAATGTGCGGTGCTTCACCAGATGATCGCGCCAGCCAATCATTACCTCCCAATTATCGCGCGCATCCGCGTCGGCGATCGCGGCAATTTGCGAGGCCCCGACCGACCGCCGCGGATCGCTCAGCAATGCACCGTGCAGCTGTCGTTCCGCAACACATGCCTCCGGCGGCGGCACCAATTCGGGGCGCGCCAGATAGGCCTTTAGGAATTCGTCGGTGACCAGCAAATTGCCCGCCACGTCGCGGTCAAGCAAATGATGGCCACAGGCCAGCCAGAAGTCGCGGGCCGCACTCAACGGGGCGTGCCTTTCTCCAGCGTGGCGAGATCGAGGTGTTCGCTTGAGACGCCCTCTTCACCGACCACTTCCAGAAATTCAAAAGCGCGCGTGTGCCCGACTCCTTCGCGTGGACGCAGTGTGCGGAATTCCTCGCGAATGGTCCCATTCTCGTGGCTTCGGGTTACGGCGACGAGCACGCCCGGGGGGTGATCGCAAAGCGACGCCACAAAATCGGTCTCTTCCTCCGCGGCCAGGCGGGCCGTAGCAAGATCAGGCGCACCAAAAAACTTCACCAGTTGCACCGCGAGCAACTCGACAACGGAGCAGTGATCTTTTTCGTTCGCTTCGACAATCTGCGCCAGGGTCGAGCGGCCAAGCGAATCCAACCCCAAAAAGCCGGCACGGAATGCAGCGCGCGCCTTGCCGCGCAAATTTGCCAGGTCTCCATAAGAAAATGCGAAAGCGCCTGACACAGCCCATTCGCCAGGCTCTGCCGGTTTTTCAAAGACAAATGTATCCGACGCATCGAGCCTTATGGTCCGCAACAGCTTCACCTGGTCGGGTCCTCCTGCGATCGGATACAACCACGCGGCGCCTGGCAGCAGGGTATTTGTAGTTCCGCAAAAGCCAGCGCCGGGCGGCCGTTGCCTCATCCAGCATCGCACTTTTTAATGCAGTAGATATATACTTTTCCCGGGGCATCGGCCAGCTTAAGGGCGCGCCGGGAAGACGAGGTTCAGCTACAAGTAATTGTGAGTGCGATGGCTGATTTCACCGGACACCTCCTGATCTGTTCGTGCGACGACACGATGCCGCTTGACGCTGGCGCGGTCCGTCGCGGTTGTCGCCGCGAGCCGACGGCCGCGACCCAGCTTTGCCGCGCCGAGCTCGATCGCTTCCGGGCGATTGCGGCAGAAGACGCACCGCTCACGGTCGGCTGCACCCAGGAAGCTCATCTGTTCTCTGAAGTGGCGGTGGAAGTTGGACGAACAAGTCCGGTCACATTTGCCAATATCCGCGAATCCGCCGGATGGTCCAGTGAGGCTGCCCGGGCCGGGCCGAAAATGGCAGCGCTGCTTGCGGCCGCGGCAGAGCCCACGCCGGCTGTGCCCTACGTCAAACTGGAGAGCGGCGGCGTCGTTCTCATCTGTGGGCGCGACGAGACCGCCGTCGAAGCCGGCAATCTGCTCAAGGACCATCTTGACGTCACCGTGCTGATTGAACCGCCGGCGGCCATCGTACCGCAGCGAATCGTCGATTTTCCGGTGGCAAAAGGAAAGGTGAGAAACGCCAAGGGTTATCTCGGCGCGTTCGAGGTTGCGGTCGACGATTTCGCACACGCGACGCCGTCCTCACGCGGCGCACTAGCGTTCGGGCCATCGCGCAACAATGCGCGGTCGAACTGCGATATCATTCTTGATCTGACCGGAGGAACGGCATTTTTCCCCGCAGCCGATCTACGCGACGGCTATCTACGGGCTGATCCCGGCAATCCCGCCGCAATGCTGCGAGCGGTACTCAGGGCGCGCGAGCTCACCGGCAGCTTCGAGAAGCCTCGTTATGTCGCCTACGACGCTACTTTGTGCGCCCACTCGCGCTCCCAGATCGTCGGCTGCACGCGGTGCCTCGATCTCTGTCCTACGGCCGCCATCACACCATCCGGCGACCATGTGGCAATCGATGCGAACATTTGCGCGGGCTGCGGACAATGCGCTGCTGCCTGCCCAACCGGGGCGGCCTCTTACGCGTTGCCTTCGGAGGATGTGCTGATGCGCAAGCTGCGCGCGATGCTGATTACCTACCGCGAAGCCGGCGGGGAACAGGCGATCGTGCTGGTGCACGATGATCCCCATGGCGCGCTGCTGATCGATGCGCTGGCACGGTTCGGCGACGGACTGCCGGCCCATGTGCTGCCGTTCGCGGTCAATGAGATCACCCAAGTCGGGCTGGAGAGCATCGCCGCCGCCTTCGCCTATGGCGCATCGGCGATGCGATTCTTGCTTCGGGCGCGACCGCTTCATGACGTTTCCGGCTTGCTGCGCACGATGGCGCTGGCCGATCCGCTTCTCACAGGCCTAGGCTTTGGCGCCGGCCGGGTTGATACAATCGAAACCGACGATCCAGACCTCCTGATAGAGGCATTGCGCGCGATCCCGTCGATGCCTCCGGCGCCGCGTCCGGCCAGCTTCCGTCCGCAGGGAGGGAAAAGAAGCGTATTGCGTTTCGCGTTGAGCGAATTGCATCGCGCGGCACCGAATCCGGCCAGCGTCGTCGCACTCCCCGAAGGGGCACCGTTCGGAGCCGTCGAAATCGACGTCGAAGGCTGTACGCTTTGTTTGTCCTGCGTGTCGGCTTGCCCAACCGGCGCATTGCGTGACGACCCCGACCGTCCGATGCTGCGCTTTGTCGAGGATGCCTGCGTGCAATGCGGCCTATGCCAGGCAACCTGCCCCGAGAATGTCATAACACTTAAGCCGCAGATCGACTTCGACGCCGCGAGGGCGCCTGCTCGGGTGCTCAAGGAGGAGGAACCGTTCTGCTGCATCCGCTGCAACAAGCCCTTCGGTGTGAAGAGCACGATCGAGCGCGTGGTAGCGAAGCTCGAAGGCAAGCACTGGATGTATACAGACTCTCGACGGATCGACGTCATCAAGATGTGCGACGATTGTCGGGTAGCTGCCGCTGCAGAGGAAAGCTTCGATCCTTACGGCGCGCAAAGCCGGAGAGTCCGCACCACAGACGACTATCTGCGCGAGCGGAAGGCGCAGGAGAGCAACGACCAGGACACGAACTGACTCGGCGGTGCCTCGCCATTCGGATCACCGACGCTCTCCGATCAGCCCGGCACGACCGGAAACTTATCCTTGTGCAAGGCGGCCAAGGTCTGCGTATCCAGCTTCAGGTGCGCCTGT
This sequence comes from Bradyrhizobium sp., assembly GCA_028290305.1. Next base: position 3,872 of record JAQGKC010000346.1, on the reverse strand, counting down.
ACCAATTCGGGGGGCGTCAGCGCCAGCCACTGGTTCAGCGAGACGTCGGCGTAATAGCTGCTCTTGAATACTTCCAGAAAGCGCAGCGGCGTCGTGCCGGTATTTTCGATGTAGTGGCCCATAGCGAAAGGCACGTAGCCAACATCGCCGGCCTGAAAGTCGAAAGTGCGTGCCTGACCTGATGCCGCGAAGACCCCCATGCGCGCCTGACCTTCGATGTAGTATTGCCACTCATCGGTGTTGGGATGCCAGTGCATTTCGCGCATGCCGCCTGGCTGCACTTCGACCAGCGCTGCCGAGATCGTTTTTGACGCCGGAAATACGCTGGTATCGGTGATCCGCACCGTGCCGCTTTTGGTCTTGATCGGTTGTTGCGCCAACATCCTGTGACTGAAGGTTTGCGCCACCGGCGTGGCTCCGACGATCTTGTCGGAGTCGAGCGCCCCCGGCACTTGGGCAGCGAAGATGTAGAGTTCGCTTGGATCCGGGACATGACTAAAGGATGAGCCAGAAACACCGAAATTCTTGGCCAGCACCTCGTTAGGCGTGTGCTTGAACCAGTCGCTCAGCAGGAAGGTATTGTCTTCGTCGAAATCCCCGTCGTCAAACACGAGGAGAAATTCGCAGCCGTCCGGATTGAGACCCTGGATCGAATGCGGAACGCCTGATGGGAAATACCAGAGATCGCCGACGCCAACGTCATCGACGAAGTTTTGTCCGTGGGAGTCGATGGCTGTGATGCGGGCGGTGCCATAGAGCATATAGGCCCACTCGGCCGCCTTGTGCCAATGCAGTTCGCGAACCCCGCCGGCATTCAAGCGCATATTCACGCCGGCGATATTTTTGGAAATGCCGAGCTCTCGTACGGTGACCTGCCGGGTCCAGCCACCGGACTCCTGCCGCACATGAGAATCCGAGAAAGAGAAACGCAGATTGGGGAGCGTGCCGTGATCGGTGGAGGGCGGGACAAGCAGATCGGGGTTCTGCCGGTCGCGGGCAAGGTTGCGCGGACCGGGATCGGTACCGCCGTGTCCTGGGCGCTGCGGTTGCGGTACTGGCTCCCCGGTTTGCGCGCCGACGGCGGATGCCGCCGTAAGAATACCGCCCGCGGCGGTAGCTGCCAATAATGTACGTCGCGTCATATCATCCATAATATTCACTCCTTAAAGTATCCGCCCTTCACGATTTCCCAAGGTCTATGGAGATTATTGTGATGCGTTATGTATCCCGCGTTCGCAGGACATTGATCGCTGTCAAGTCAACGCCCAGTTAATCCGCGGTGAAGGCGCCGCGCAGATGAACGGGCTCGCGATGGCGCCTATTCCGCGGGCGTCGCTGAAGGTAGACCTGACCCGCGCTCCTTGTTGAGCTGTTGGGCAAGCCAGAGGTCGTGATGCTCTTTCGCCCAGTTGAGGTCGACCTCGCCGCTGCCCATGGCCTCGAACGCGCCTTCCATCCCGAGCGTGCCGATATAAATGTGGGCAAGTATCAGGGCGACGAACAGAATGGCTACAACGGCATGCACGACCTGGGCGATCTGCATATCGGCGATATCAGTTCCATAGAAAGGAAACAGCAGCAGAAAACCCGATACCGAGACCGCAAGGCCAGCCAGAAGGGAAAGCCAGTAAACAGCCTTTTCACCAAGATTGAAGCGGCCAGCGGGGGCATGTTTGTTTTTTATGAAACCTCCACCCTGCTTGACCCAGTCGATGTCCACTCTTTCCAGAAGATTGTCTCGGAAAAAAATCACCACGATCAGAATGAGTCCCGCCACGAATGAGAAGCTGACGAAATTGTGTACGTACTTCGCGGCCTGCGAAACATCCGAGAACGCGTCGGGGCCGATGACGGGCAAAAGCAGGATTTTCCCGAAGGTAATGTTCAAACCGGTCAGCCCGAGAATGACAAAGGATACCGCGGTAAGCCAATGCGAGAACCGCTCAAAGGCCTTGAAGCGGAGGATTTTTTGTCCGGAGCGGCCGGCCGAAATCCGAATCCGCCCTATGATCAGATAGGCCAATCCGAGCAAAACAATCGTGCCGAGGATCACGATGGCGCCGCCCCAATGCAACAGGACCTCGTGAAAGTAGTCCCACGTTCGCCCGGCAGGCTGGATCAGCACGGCGGCCTTAGTATCGGGAATATCGATCCGTCCTTCGACGCGGGGAACCTGCTTGAACAGATCGCGCTCGCTGGTGACGCTTGCGGTTGGATTGGGCGCACCATCGGGGCCGAGCTTCTGCGCGATCGCTGGAGCAGCTATCATCAATCCAAGTAGAAGCGTGACGAAGGTCGCGAGGCGAATGCGTACAAAGAACATCATGATCGTCATCTTGCCCTCATGCTGCGATCTCCCACCAAGGACCGCCCGCTCAGACCTCGACGCTCTCGTGATAGGCTGTCAGCCAGCCCCACGCGCCCGAGCCATAGCCTCGTTTGAGCACCCGCTCCTTGTAGATCCGGGCGATGACGTCGCCGTCGCCCGCGAGCAGTGATTTGGTCGAACACATCTCGGCGCAGAGCGGCAGCTTACCTGCGCCAAACCGGTCCGAGCCGTACTTCTCGAACTCCTCGGCGCTGCCGGGGGCTTCCGGGCCGCCACCGCCGGCGCAATAGGTGCACTTGTCCATCTTGCCCCGCGAACCGAAATTGCCGACTTTCGGATACTGCGGCGCGCCGAATGGACAGGCATAGAAGCAATAACCGCAGCCGATGCACAGATCTTTCGAATGCAGCACGATGCCGTCTTCGGTCGGATAAATGCAGGTCACTGGGCAGACCGCGGCGCACGGAGCGTCGGTGCAGTGCATGCAGGCCATCGATACCGATCGCTCGCCGGGCTTGCCGTCGTTGATGGTAACGACGCGCCGGCGATTGATGCCCCACGGCACCTCGTTCTCGTTCTTGCAGGCGGTAACGCAGGCGTTGCAGTCGATGCATCGGTCCGCGTCGCAAAGGAATTTCATGCGCGCCATTGTTCTTGCCTTTTCACGCCGCCCGGATCTGACAAAGGGTGGCTTTCGGCTCCTGCATACCGGTCGCAGGATCATAGCCGTACGTGGTGAGTGTATTCACGCTCTCGCCGAGCACGAAGGGATCGGCACCCTTCGGATATTTGGCGCGCAGATCAGCGCCCTCGTACCAGCCGGCAAAGTGATAAGGCATCCAGGCAACGCCCTTGCCGACCCTTTCGGTCACGAGCGCCTTCATGCGGGTCCTTGAACTGCTCTCCGCTCCGGTCACCCAGACCCATCCGCCATCTTGGATGCCGCGCTCGCCAGCGTCCGCCGGATTGATTTCGACAAACATATGCTGCTTCAACTCGGCGAGCCACTTATTGGAGCGCGTCTCTTCGCCACCACCTTCGTATTCGACAAGCCTGCCGGAGCTCAGGATCAGCGGGAACTGTTTGACGATACCCCTGTCGACGGCGGCTTTTTGAACGCTGAACCCGATATTGGGCACGCGGAACTGCCGTGCATCCGGCAAGGTCGGATAATCGGCGACGAGATCCGGGCGGGGGGTATAGATTGGCTCCCGGTGGACGGGAATTGGATCGGGCAGATTCCAGGCGATCATACGAGCCTTGGCGTTGCCATAGGGTGAGCAACCGTGCTCGATCGACACGCGCTGGATTCCACCGGAAAGATCGAGCGACCAGGACACCGCATCGGGATTGGCGGTATTCACGCGCTGGATGATTTCCATTTCCTGCGCGGTCAGGTCCTTGTCCCAGCCGAGTTTCTTGAGCACGGCCAAGGTGAACTCGGGATATCCGTCCTTGATTTCGGAGCCGACCGAATAAGAACCCTCGGCCAGGAGGTTATCGTGTTCCTCCTTTTCGACTTCTTGTCCGTTCTCCATCACCT
>JAQGKC010000336.1 GCA_028290305.1 Bradyrhizobium sp. | reverse complement strand
CAAAACAAGCACCATCCATTCCAGGATCGTGACGCCTCCGACCTGGACGACCTCATACATCTCGTAGCAACCTGCCGATGTCAGCGCCACGGTGCTGCTGAATATGAAGGCACGTCGGAGCCGCATGTGACCCGGCGTTTGCGCGCCCGGCTCGGCTCGCCGAAAGGCCCTTAATTGCTGGCTGGACATCAGCAGCGGCGATTCCGCCGGGAGGAACTGCTCTCGCGCTTCGGCCTGACGCATTTCGGGGCCGCGGTCTTGCGTTATGGGACCCATCGATAAACCCATACCTCCGATATGGCGTCGTTGCCCTGCGTCAGCGAGGCACGCAATTCGATCGGCGACTTCTCTTTGACAGAAAACTCAAAGCTTAATCGCCAGCCGCCGGTTGCCGGATTTGGTTGAGTGACAATGTTCTTGATCTCGACCTTTTCGGCCGTCACGTTGCCGTGGGTACTGTTAGGATCGATCGACTTGAGCCGGTCTCCGATCAAATCGAGAACGAATATCCTGACGCCTTCACCTTGAGCGCCAACACCTGTTCGTGAGAACCGGGCCAGCGACGAGAGCTTCGGCGCATCGGGCCCCCAATGCAAACGGTAAGTGTAGGTATGCTCACCCTTGGCTTGCAGGGGATCTTTCGGACGCCAGAAGGCGGCGATGTTGTCGTGAATTTCCTCCTTGGTCGGAATTTCGATTAGCTGCACCGAGCCGTCGCCCCAATCGCCGATCGGCTCGGCCCACAGGCTCGGTCGCTTTTCGAAATTCGATTCAAGGTCCTGATATTCGATAAAGTTCTTTTCCCGTTGCATCAGTCCGAACCCCCGAGGATTGAGGTCGGCGAAAGTACTGATCTGCAGATCTTTGGGATTGCTGAGCGGACGCCATAGTTCTTCGCCGCGGCCGTTATAGATCGCCATACCGTCGGAATCGTGCACGGAGGGACGAAAATCATCGACCTCCTTGCGATCGTTCGGTCCGAAGAAGAACATGCTTGTCATCGGCATCAGGCCAGCATGGTCGAGATTGACGCGCGGATAGACGGCAAGTTCCACGTCGAACACCGTGGTATCGCCAGGTCTGATCGTGAAACGATAAGCCGCGGCAGCACTTTCGCTGTCGAGCAGGGCGTGCACGACGATGGAATTGGCATTAGGAGCCGGCTTCTCGTCTTGAACTTGGGAAATTCCTCCCCCTTGGCCTCGCCGGTGTTGATCGCCAATCCGCGAGCTGACAGGCCGTAGATCTCACCCTTGGCGACCGCGCGGAAATAGCTCGCGCCCAGGAAAACGCACACCTCGTCATAGTAGTCGGGCTTGTTAATGGGGGCGTGGATCCGAAAGCCGGCGAAGCCCAAATCCGTGTCGGAGCTGGGCGCGTGGTTACTGCCGAAGGAGAAATCGTCAGGACGATAGGCAATCTTGGTCGCCTGTCCATTCGCAACCTCGTAGATGTCGATGCGCGGTGCATAGAAGAAGCCACGATGGAAGAACTGAACTTGGAACGGCAGCTTTTCGCTGCGCCACAAAGCGCGCTCCGGCAGGAAACGGATCTCCCGATAATGGTCGTAATCCAAATTTTTCAGATTATCGGGTAATGTTTCATCGGACGCTTTGTATGGCTTGCTGGCCGCGTCACGCGCGAGTTGGCGGACGATCGATCGATCGAACGGGCTTGCCTCCGCTTTCGCGGACGCGATCAAGTCGCCCACGGTGGAAGATGCCAGTGGCAGCGCGGCCGTAGTTTGGAGAAAGCGGCGACGGTTCAAGGAGCCTCCAGAGCACTCGTGACGGTGAGAAACCCGCTTGACGCCGGCAGGTTCCAGGCAGGGAACCAAATCTCGGAGACTGCGACATCCGGTCCCATTACCCGCCATAGCGGAATGGCGATCAGCGTGTCGCACGAGAATTCTCTTGCTCAAGCGGCGGTCTACTCCGCTGAGTCAGGATCGTTCCTTAAGGTCGCTAACCGTGGTGATGAAGCAAAAAGCCCGGAGAGATCAACCAGGTTGCGCTGTCATTCAATCACAAGATACCGATTGGCCGTTTCGTTCGGCCTGGTCGCAGCGGTCTGGCTTGCCGCCGTCAGCCGCTGGATTGTCAGCGATACAGTCTTGCCCTGGGATTCCAAAAACCAGTTCTACGCTTTCTTCCGCTTTCTGTCCGCGACCATGCGCTCAGGGGACTGGCCGTTCTGGAATCCCTATCATTATGGCGGACATCCGAGCGTGGCTGACCCGCAATCGCTGGTGTTCTCTCCCGTGTTCGTTGCCTGGGGTATGCTCGATTCGGCTCCGACGATGCGGGCATTTGATCTCATTGTCTTTGCCCATTTATTGGCTGGCGGTCTCGGAATCGCTGCCATCGGTTGGCGCGCGCGATGGCCGATCTCGGCCGGTGTGTTGGCGGCGGCTTTGTTTATGTTCGGGGGCGCTGCGTCAGGCCGCCTCCAGCATTCCGGAATCATCCTGAGTTACGGGGTGTTTCCTTTGGCGCTGCTGCTCCTGCAACTCGCACTTGAGCGGCGATCGTTGTTACTGGCCGCAGGGTTTGCCGCCATGGCGGCGGATATTGCACTCGGTCGCAACCAAGTGGCTCTGCTGCTATGTGTTTTGCTGCTGGCTGCCGCCGTGGCCGAAGTGTCGAGCGCGAACCGACCAATCGCTTATTTGCGCGAACGAATGTCCGTCTTGGTGATTATGGCGGCGACCTGCGGTGCGCTACTGATCGTACCCGTGTTGCTGACGGTTCAATTTGCCCTGCTTTCGAACCGGCCCGCGGAGGTGATGGAAGACGCGCTGAGGGGGTCGTTGTATCCAGCCGATCTGGCAAACCTTGCCGTTGCCGACGTCTTCGGCACGCATCACAGCTATTGGGGACCGGGTGCGGCGACTCTGCCGGCGGTCGCGCTCACGGATGATTCAGAAAACTACCTGTTCGTCGGCGCTGTTCCGACGCTGGTGGTGTTGTGGTTAGGCCTAGCCGGGGGCGGGGTCTGGCGGCCCGGCCGTCGCCTGATGACCGCGACACTCGCGAGTGCGTGTCTGTTCATGCTGGGGCGTTACACGCCGTTCTATGGCCTGGCGTTCAGGTTTGTACCTGGGATCGATTTGTTCCGCCGGCCGACCGACGCCAGCTTCGTATTTGGGATCGCTCTCGCGATTTTGGCCGGACACTGCCTTTCCGATTACGTTCGAGAGGGCCTACAGCGTCTTCGGCCGATAGCAGCGGTAGCGCCGGGCTCGGCTTTGCTGGCTGTCGTGGTCTCGGCCGTGGTGTTCTCCGCGCGCACCGGACACGCTGTGAACGCCGCCCGTGAGTCGCTCCTTGCCGGCGCGGTGATGCTGGCCGCCGTCGTCCTGATTCTTTTCGGCGCGCGCCAACGCCCAGCTCGCGTCCTGGCCGCCGCGCTCGTCACATTTTTGGCCGTTGCCGAATTGCTATGGTGGAATGCGGCTTCGCGCCTCAATGCGCAAAGCCGCAGCGATTATGCAGTGCTCGAAGCGCCGGCGGGCGCCGAAGCCCATGCAATCGCGCTGCTCGAAACCAATATCGCGGCGGAACATCGAAGAGGCGATCGTCCGCGCGTGGAAGTCCTTGGGCTCGGCGGGCCCTGGCAAAATCTCGCAATGGTTCGTGGGTGGGAGGCCATCAATGGATACAACCCGCTCCGCATCGGCGGGTACGATCGTCTGGTCTCTCCCGGCGAAGAAAACTGGGATGTCTCCCAGCGGCGATTTCCACCATCCTTTGACAATTATAACGGCGCGCTCGCCCAGGCTTTCGGCCTGACCTACCTTGTACTCGGGCAGCCGCTCGATCGCGTACCGGGGCTGCCGACTCCGCCTGCGGCCGAACTTCTGCTCGCCGGGCCGCCAGTATGGATCTATCGGATTGCAGGTGCGATGCCACGAGCACGCATCCTCAGCTCGGGCAATGCACAGACGACGTCGGGACAATCCACCGTATTGTCATCATCCGTGAAAATCGGCTCTTCGAGGCCCGGTCGCGTTGAGCTAGTCACGACGTCGACCGCCGACGGTCTGCTGGTGCTGCATGATAGTTACTATCCCGGCTGGGTCGCCGACGTCGACGGCAAGCCAGTGCCGATCCGGCGGACTGAGATGTTATTCCGCTCGATAGAGCTGCCGGCCGGAAGCCATCATGTCACGTTTCGATTCGCTCCTTTTTCGTTTTCCAATCTGAGCGCTGCATTAAATGCCGGGGGCAGCCGATAGATCAAGCCTTAGGCGCCCGCGACGGGCAAGGTCTTCGGCTTTCACGGCGTTGTTGTAGGCGCGCTCCATGCGGTTCACCGCCTCGGTCACCTTGGTGACGCTGTCGATATAGCTTCCAACGTCATCGCCGTATCCGGCCGGGTCGGGGTTCTTCCCCTTGATGAGCATGCGCGCCTTGTCGAAATAAAACCGAACGCCCGACGGGAAATCCGAAATCGTGACGTTTTTGAAGATTTCCAGCGCCAGTACTCGAGATGAAACGAGCGGAAGAACGAGCTGTGGCTCTTATTCCAACCTTAATCATCTTAACCAGCGGCACGAAGTTGCCGTTCTGAACCTTGTTGGCCTCGACCACCATATCGACGTGCTTTTTGGGGTCTGTAGCGAGCCAGGCATTGCTCAGTGAGTTCGCGATGAGGTAGCCGCCACCCTGGCGGTGAAAACCAAGCACAACGTCAACCACGAAGTCGTCGAACCGAATTGTCACAGCCTGTCCGTTGCGGCTGATGTCCGGCGTCCGGGTGTAGGTGTTCAGAAGGGTGCGCTTGGCGAAGTCGAGCAGCCCTGCGGGCCCGCCATTCTGATTGTTGTAGTGATGGAAATACTTCCTATCTAGCACGAAGAAGATGTCGATGTCGCTTCCGTTAGGGGAGCAATCATCGTCGACCGTGAATACGAGCCGGTTAGTTAGAAAGTCCGAACTGACCGTCATTCCGGCGGACAGGGTTTCGCGGACGCGCGTTTGCCGGGCCGAAATCACGGCGGCCTTGGGGCGTAACCTCAAGGTTTGAGCGCAACTGTACAAAAGCCGCGGCGATGGTGGTGGGCATGGACTTTTCAGACGTCCTGAACGTCCAATCAGATCTGATTGGACCAATGCCGCGCACGCCCTGGGAGAAGATCGAGGCCACGATTCGGAAGCGATCTCATAGCGACGGAGAAGAGCGGGCCAATCTGCGCGTCGCAGAAGGGCTTTTCGGCTTCGTGAGCGCCAGTGGAATTGTCGGGCGTCGCCACGATATCTTTCCTTTGCAGTTGGGAATCGGCACCAAGGTTATCTTCTGGCAACCTGTTATTTTGACGGTGGGCGAGCGCGCCGTTATCCCATTCTTGGACCCTCGGCGCGCGAAGCGGCTGACCGAGCAGGGTCGTCGTTTTGTTTTCTCGATGATGCACGAACGCATTCGAGCGGCTGATCCTGACTTTGCTGATGTTGCGTTGGCAATTGTGCAATTCGCACTTTCAGGGGCCGCGAATTCCCGTCCTTTTTAGAGATCGAGGCGTTGAACTTTTCACATTCGAAGAACTCGACAGATTGTCGGCGAGACTTACGAAATGTGGAGGGAATTTTGCGAAGAGCGAACAGCGGACGCGCGTCGTCGTGGCACGGGCGGAAGTGGTGGCCTGTTTTGACGGTCCGTTCGATCACTGAATTGATCGCGTAAGGCCTCAGGCAAGTAGGCTTTGGGAGACTGCTGATATCGTGAAAGTGCTTGACTAGAGGATCGGGAGGCGGGTGTAATTTCTCACTCGCCGCGCGGCCGGCGTACCAGCGCGGCGTCAAAAAAGCGGCCTCGGTGCAGAATACACCGAGACCGCGTGAATCTTCCCGGTTGCCCCGTCTTCAGCTTTATTCACCAGACCAGATCATCTTCTTCCAAGCGTCGAAGACGGGGATCAGCCGCACACGGGACGAACCCTCCAACCGTAGCGGGTATGCACGTGGCGACGGACGATGTAGCAGCCGCCGTCGTCGTAGTAGTGGCAGTCATTGTAGGGATAGTATCCATTGTAATAGGGTCCAAAGCCAAGTCCTATTCGTCGCAGAAACTCTTCAATCACCGCTCTCGCGTCTGTCAGTGTAGCCCATCGTCGCTGCCATCGAAAACCTATGCAGTGCGCGAACGGCATGATTTCGAGCCCGCGTTAGTTGCCATTTGGCGCCGACCGGAGGATGCTGTCGGCGTGCGGAACGGATAGCAGCATGAGCAAGGCAGGTCTCAACAATCGCCACCGCAACAAGGATGGCGAAATCAGCGGGAAACACGGAAACACCCTCATCCGCACGCGGCGTAAAGTTTACGGACAGAATTTCGCCGCCGGCTATCCTGAAGCCGAGAAGCTGAGTGAGGCTTTGCTGCAAGAGACGTCGCTGAACCAGCTTCGCCGCGATCATGAGACCGGCCACTTGGATCACAAGATCGCCAACCCTTCGGAGTAGGCCGCAACTTGAATGGCAAAGACGCTACTTTCGATGCCGGATTTGCGGCGGCGGGCGTTGGCAGAAATCCGACAGCAAGCCGGTTGTCATAACGTTCAGGACATCGCCATCTATCGCGTTACAGATGAACGCGCTGCAAATAATTGGTCCCTATGTGTGTTGTCCTCGGGCGCTGCTGATGCCAACACCGCGGCTCGCGCCGCACTCCACGTCCAAAGCGTTCTGCGCCGCGACTATGATCTTATGACGGATTGACCGGCAGTTGGCCCTATTCTGGGCCTTGCCAATATCGCCGAAGACGTCACGCCCGAGCTTGCCCGCGCCACCATTGCCTCAGTCTCCGTGCTGGGAGCTTTGCATGCCAGTTCGGCGGTCAAGGCCGCTCTCGCCGACAGGACGCGGTGAAGGCGATGCTGAAACAGGACATAGTTCGCGAAGCCACACGCCTCACGCGCGCGGGCCAACTCGTCGAGGCCACCGTGCTCCTTCAGCGCATGCTTCGCGGTGAGAGCGCGCCAGACGCGACATTGCGCACCGCCGGTCGCATCGCTCTTACAGGACGCGAGCCGCCAATCATTGACGCGAAGGCCAATGCTATTGAGGAGCCGGATAGTCCGCACTTAGCGCGGGCCCCATCCGCTCAACCGCGCATGCTCCGCGCGTTGTTCGGTCGCACAAAGGAGCGCTCTGGGCTCGGTGTGATTGAGCGCGTCCCGCTGTCCACGACGGACATCGTGCCGCAGGGTGCAAGGTTCATCGAAGGTACCTACAGCAATCCGGCGGGAAGCCGTGCCTACAGGCTCTTCATCCCCAGCCGTTATCAGGGGCAACCGCTTCCTTTGGTCGTCATGCTACACGGCTGCACCCAGTCGCCAGACGATTTCGCCGCTGGTACGAGGATGAACTTTATCGCAGAAGAACAAACTTGCTTTGTGGTCTATCCCGAACAGCACAGCGAAGCGAACCAGGCGAATTCGCACAACCGACCAGCATCGGGGCAGAGGTGAACCCTCGCTTATCGCGGGTATCACTCGCCAAATCATGCGCGGCTATTCGGTTGATCGAAAGCGCGTTTACGTTAGTGGACTGTCGGCCGGAGCGGCCGCTGCTGCTATCATGGGAGCAACGTACAGCGATCTGTACGCGGCAATCGGTTACATTCTGGTCTCGCCTGTGGGGCCGCCATCGACCTTCCCTCTGCGTTTGTCGCGATGCGACAAGGTGGCGGGCCCGACGACAGGCTAATCCGGGGTGACGGGCCGACCGTCCCGACCATTGTTTTTCATGGCGATCGCGACGTTACGGTGCATCCAAACAACGGCGATCAAATTCTTAAGCGGTCTATCAGAACGACCAGCACGCAAAAGAAGATGCATCGCGGGCGGGTACCTGGAGGGCATGCCTTACCCGCACGATCCATACCGACGCGAGTGGGCGCGGAATCTTTGAGCACTGGAGCATCCACGGAGCTGGACACGCATGGTCGGGAGGCAGCCCGGCAGGCTCCTACACTCATCCGCGAGGGCCGGACGCAACGAGGGAAATGCTGCGTTTCTTCCTCGAGCATTCGCTTCCCCAGCAGCCAGGTTAGAGTTGGCCCGCTCAGGTCGGTGGTGCCGTTGCTGAAAACATCCATGGCATGGGTGACCGTGTCCAGAAATGGCCTCCTTCAATCGAACTCGCCGGTCAGGACGTAAAGGTTTCGGAACCCGCATGCGTGCACGCTGCCGTATTCCTTGCGAGACCTAATGCGCCAGTGCGACTTCTCCCGAAAATCAAACGCTTAGATAGAATTTTGCCCCTCGGATTTTGAAGATATTTCTAACCGGGTAGCAGCGGGGTAACGTGGTAACGATGGAAGGACGAAGATGGCAGATCCTCTAACCGTTGCCGCAGGCATCGCCGCCGTGAAGACAACTTTCGACGCTTTGCATTCTGCATCGGTCTCGTCAAAGATACAAAAGACCTTCTCCCAAGGACGCCAAGACAGCTACGATCCTGCAGCCCTAGAGAACGCCGAAGCGTCGTCGAAGTTGCGGAAGCGCAGGTTGCAAAAGCTCTCACAAATGTCAGTTCCCGCCGACACCGATGCTCACGGTCGGATATCACGCCACCATTGTCGTTGTCCGCGCCCCATTTTTCGAGTGTCCTAAATGCGGCATAATAAGCGCTGGTCCGTTCATGTATGAACGAACGGCGCCCAAGCGTGAAAACCCGCCAGCGTGAACCGGCGGGCTCACCTATTCTCGCTATGCTGACCACTTATCTTCTTCGCGCCGCGCTTAGTCGTCGTTAAGGCGCTCGGCAACGTCGGCAGCGACCACCGGATCGTCAGTGTTTGCGATAGGCGTGCCGTCCTGCTTTTTGATCTTTTTGTCATCGGCATTGATCGGAAAATTATGGGGCGTCAGAGGCTTTTTAGAATCGACATCACGTCCTCCTCCTGTGCGCCAACACAATACCACGCGCCGCACTGGCGCGTTTACTCGCTTCCATGTTCCCTTAGCTCAGATTCAGCCTGCAACCAGAACTCCCGGCCCGCAGGCCGGCCGTGATGCTCCCAAAGTTCATGGGCACGCGCTCTGATCTCTTGCTTCGACCGCCTTGCAGCGAGCCGCCGTTGCAGCCTCTGCCTCAACTCCTCAACGAACGCCCAGAGCCGCTGATACGTTGTCTGGTCAGTGACGCTGGCAGCGAGCCGCTTCGCTCGTTCGATTTCGCGCTCCAGTTCGCGAGGATCTTCGTTCTGATCCATAGCCATAGGCCATCTCCGTCCATGTAAGACGACTAAGGCCGAGGATTGTTTCAATTCAGTCTGGTTTCCTCAGTGAGCCGGATCACGCCTTGCTAGGCCTTCAACGGCTGGACAGCGAGCCGATGGCAATAAGCCGGCCGCCATCGAAAAATTGCTTTGCTAGGACGTGTGTTTGAAGGTCACTATTTTACGATCTAGCTGCCAAAGTTCGATGTCGTGACCATCTACGAGCCGCTTTGCGTATTCCTTTGCGGTCTCATCATCGGGCACAACGAAATCCACT
>JAQGKC010000321.1 GCA_028290305.1 Bradyrhizobium sp. | reverse complement strand
CAAGCATGAGGATGGCGCGATGGCGCGCGCGGTGGAGGTGTTTCGTCAAAACGCAATCGCCAACCATGAGACCGAAGAAGAGATGCGCGCGTCCAAGGAGAAGGCTGAGGGCGCGTTGCTCGAACAGAACGCCGCCCAGCAGCTGGTGGCGAACCTGCATCGCGCCGGCGAGTTGATCCAGTCCTTCAAGCAGGTCGCGGTCGATCGTTCGCATGCCGAGCGCCGGCAGTTCAGCCTGGCCGAGGCCACCGACCAGATCATCGCCAGCCTGCGGCCGGTGCTGAAGCGGGCGCCGATCGCGCTGTCGGTCGAGGTGCCCGAGGGGCTTGTGGTCGACGGCTATCCGGGCTCGTATGGGCAGATCCTGACCAATCTGTTCCTTAACGCCGTTAACCATGCCTTCGCCGACGGGCGCGCCGGCAGCATCTCGATCTCGGCGAAGCCCCGCGGCAACGAAGACGTGGAGATCATTTTTGCCGACAACGGCGCCGGAATGACGCCGGACGTGCAGCGGCAGGCCTTCGATCCCTTCTTTACCACGCGCCGCAACGAGGGCGGCACCGGGCTAGGCCTGCACATCGTCTATAATCTGGTCACCCAGCAACTTGGCGGCCGTATGATGCTGGATTCAAGACTAGGACAAGGCACTACATTTCGCATTATCATACCGAAGACCGCCAAAGGCGGCTCCGAAACCGCAGAACAGGCAAGCGACGGGATCCCTCAATGGCCGAACAGGACGATGTCCTCCATTTGATCGACGATTCCGGAGCCGCTCCGGAGGAATCGACCGCGCGTAAATGGAAGGTCGCGGTGATCGACGACGACCAGGCCGTGCACGAAGGTACGCGGTTTGCGCTGAGCGACTACAATCTCAACGGGCAGACGCTCGAAATCCTGTCGGCCTATTCGGCGGCCGAGGGCCGGACCTTGATGCACGCGCATCCCGATATCGCCGCCGTACTGCTCGACGTCATCATGGAAACCGACGCCGCGGGCCTCGATCTCGTCGAGTACATTCGCAATGAACTCAAGAACGAAACCGTTCGCATCATCCTGCGCACCGGGCAGCCTGGGCAGGCGCCCGAGCGCCGCGTGATCGTTCAATACGACATCAACGATTACAAGGCGAAGACCGAGCTGACGGCGGACAAGCTGTTCACCTCGCTGACCGCGGCACTGCGCAGCTATCAGCAGCTTGAGCGCATGGTTCAAACCCGGCGTGGGCTGGAAATCATTATCGATGCCGCCTCGACCTTGTACGATTTCAAGTCGATGCAACGCCTCGCCGAAGGCGTGTTGACGCAGATCGCGTCGCTTCTGAATGTCGATTGCGCCGGCATTCTGGTGCTGCGCGATGGCGGCGTGATCGGCGACGACTTTTCCGTGCTGGCGGGTTCGGGTTGCTATAGCCGCTTCATCGGCATCACCGGGTCCAGATCACTCGACCCCGATCTGCGGTCGATGGTGGAAGCCGCCTTCAAGCGGCGCAAGCATGAATTTGCCGACCAGCGCTCCGTTCTCTACATCCGCACCGGCAGTGGACGGGAGGTCGTCGTACTGCTGCAGGCGGAGCGCCAGTTATCCGAAACCGACCGGTCGCTGGTCGAGATTTTCGGCAGCCGGCTTTCGATCGCGTTCGACAATGTCATTCTTTATCAGCAACTGCACGAAGCCAATACGCAGCTCGAGGACCGCGTCGCCCAGCGCACCCGGGCGCTGATGCAGGCCAATCGCAGGCTTTCGGCACAATGGCTGCGGCTGCAGCGCGCCAACGGCTTCAAGAACGAAATTCTCGGCACCGTCGCCCACGATCTGAAGAACCCGCTCGGGGTGATCCTCGGCCGCACCGAAATGCTGACCGAACTGATCGGCGCCGGCTCTTCCAAGGAAAGCGTCACCGCCCAGGTCGAACACATCCGCGATGCCACCAGGCGCTTGACCTCGATGGTCGACCATCTGATTTCGGACGCGATGGCCGATGCCTTCGACATCAGCATTCGCCGCGAGCCGGTCGATATCGCAGCCCTGGTCAGCGAAGTCGCCGATGCCAACCAGCCTTTGGCCGTCAACAAGCAGCAGGCCATCACGGTATCGGCGCCACCGAATTTCGTCACGATGTGCGATGCCGACCGGATGCGGGAAGCGATCGACAATCTCGTCAGCAACGCCATCAAATACAGTCCGATCGGCGGCAAGATCGCGGTGCTGGTGAGCCACGAGCAGAACAACACCATCATCCGCATCGCCGACGAAGGCGCCGGCCTGTCTCCCGAGGATCTTGGACGGTTGTTCGGCCGCTTCCAGCGGCTCTCCGCCAAACCCACCGCCGGTGAAAGCTCGACCGGCCTCGGGCTTTCGATCGTCAAGCGCATCATCGACATGCATGGCGGCCAGGTGACCGCGGAGAGCGCCGGGCCGGGACACGGATCGACCTTCACCGTCGTGTTGCCGGCGTCGGAGATGCCATGACATGACCCAGAGTCAGCACATCATCATTGTCGATGACGAAGCGCCGGCCCGGGAGATGGTCGGCGAGTACCTCAAGATGCACGGCTTCACCGTGACGCTGTGCGACGGCGGCAAGAGCCTGCGCGCCGCGATCGAAACCAATGTGCCCGATCTCGTGGTGCTCGATCTGAATATGCCGGAGGAGGATGGGCTTTCCATCATCCGCGATTTGAAGAGCCGCACCAACGTCCCTGTCATCATGCTGACGGCCACGGCGAGTCCGATCGACCGCGTGGTCGGACTGGAGCTCGGCGCCGACGATTACATCGCAAAGCCCTGCGAATTGCGCGAATTGATGGCGCGGATCCGCTCCGTGTTGCGGCGCAGCTCACCCGCCAGGACGCCGGCGGCAACACTGGAAGCCGCCGGGGCGAAGGCAGCGAAAGATCAGTTGGTGCGGTTCGGAACGAAATGGCTCGATCTCGAAGCGCAGGCGCTGCGCGACGATGAGGGCAACGAGCATCCGCTGACCGCCTCCGAATTCGGCCTGCTCAAGGTTTTTGCGGCAAATCCGAAGCGGGTGCTCTCACGCGAGCGCCTGCTGGAACTGGCCAACGCGCGTGACAGTGAAGCCTTCGATCGCGCCGTCGACCTGCGAATCATGCGAATTCGGCGCAAAATCGAACCCGACCCGACCAAACCCGCGGTCATCCGTACCATCAGGGGTGGCGGCTATCTGTTTTCCCCTGTCGGGGACAAGGCCTGATCCGGGAAGTGATGCCCTCCTCACGGTGAGGAAGCGCTTCGACGCCCTCTCTCGAACATGAGGCCAATTCTTCCTTCGCGATGCGGCAAAAAAGGGCGCCGCTCAGGATGAAGAATTCCCCGCGGCCAACCCCCCGTTGAAATTGCAGACATTTCATGCCGAATTGTTTCGTCGCGGAGGCCGCGACGAAACAATTCTCCTGCGCATGAAACCATTTTCCACTTTTCGCGCAGACATCCCGAAACGTTAGCTGACTATCAATCTGCCCAAGGAAGCGCCGCCAAGGCGATAATGGGAGCCTGTCATGCAAAACGTCGTCGCCATCAATGCCGCAGCCAGCCAAGGCATCATCGCTGCCCAGGCGACTTCGGATGAAATGCTGCTGGAGGTCATTGCCGATGGTGGGCGGACGGCGATGCACATCCTTTATTGCCGCCACAATGTGCGGATTTACCGTTTCATTCTTCGCATCGTGCGGGATACCACCATGGCGGAAGACCTCGTCAGCCAGGTCTTTCTTGATGTGTGGCGCACCGCCCGCCAGTTCGAAGGCCGTTCCCAGGTTTCCACCTGGCTGTTGTCGATCGCCCGTTTCAAGGCGCTGACCGCACTGCGCCAGCGACGGCATGAGGACATCGACCAGGACGACGTGCTTGAAATCGCCGATCAGGCCGACACGCCCGAAGCCTCATTGGATCGCAGCAATACCAGCGCCATTCTGCGCGCCTGCGTTGCCAAGCTGTCCCCGGCGCATCGCGAGATCATTAACCTCGTCTATTACCACGAGAAATCGGTGGAAGAGGCCGGCGAGATCATTGGGATCCCCCAAAGCACGGTGAAGACCCGGATGTTCTATGCCCGCAAGCAACTCGCCGAACTGCTAAAGGGAGCCGGTGTCGATAGCCTGGCTGCGTGAGGTCTCTCACATAAGTTCAATAGGGTTGCGCGTATTCTGATCGCAAAACCGGCCTGCACTTTTAGGGAATACGCGCCTCCCGAAATAATTGAAACAATCGACAACATCACCCGGAAAAACTCGCCTGTTACACCGACGATCACCGACGCCGAACGGAGGTCTGCGTGATCTCCTTCAACACCGGGACAGACGACCACCGACCAACGTCTTCTAACTCCCAAATAACCTCCAACGACCCGGACGGGATGCCCCCCTCCGGGTCGTTCTGTGTTTGGGGGTTGCAGCGTTTTCCTGCCGCTCGTTGCTATCTGTCCGCAAGCGATTCATCAGCTTGCGTATGTTGTAACCCGGCTTGTTCGCGCTTCGCGCCAAAGCCTCACGAACACGTGACGCGATCAGGGTAACGCTCCGCCTCGGCATTGCGAAGGACCATCAATGCTCGCGCGTGGTCACAAGGCCCCGTCGAGATGGCTCGATGGGACCCGATCCAATGTTCAACCTTGTCCTTGCACTACTCGCCGGCGTGGTCACTATCGCGGCGCCCTGTACGCTTCCGATGCTGCCGATCCTCCTTGGCGCATCTGTAGGCCAGACGAGCAAGGTACGGCCGGCGATGATCGCGCTCGGCTTCGTGATGTCATTTTCCATCGTCGCATTGCTGTTGAGTGCGATTACCCGCACTTTCGACTTCGATCCCAATGTGCTGCGCACCGGCGCGACAATCCTGCTGCTCGGATTTGGATTGCTGATGATCTGGCCGGCGCCGTTCGAATGGCTGTCGCTTCGGATCGGCGGGCTCACGAACGGCAGTTCCCCTGCCAACACCACGTTCCATCAGGGCAACATCGGAGGTTTGATACTCGGCACGACGCTGGGACTGGTCTGGACACCATGCGCCGGTCCCGTGCTCGGTTCGATCCTCACCGTCGTCGCGACCTCCAAAGACACCGCATGGGCGAGCGCGCTGCTCGTGGTTTACGCCATTGGCGCGGCTCTACCGATGCTGGCGATTGCCTATGGCGGACAGGCCGTCACGACCCGCGTTCGCAGTATCGCGCGGATCTCCCCAAAGCTGCAGCAGGGGTTTGGCATCGTCGTGATCGCATTCGCGATCGCTTCCTACTTTCAATACGACACGCTGATCGTGGCGTGGCTGACCGGATTCTATCCAAATGGCCAGATCGGCCTGTAACCAACCCGCGTTTGACGATGGAGACTTCCATGACGATACGATCGCTCACCGCATCTGCCTCAGTCGTTGCCCTTTGCCTGATCGGCACATCGGTACCCGGCATCAGCGGCGAGGCTGCCCGCGACCAGACGGCTCCGTTCGCGATCGCCGCGGCACCTGATTTCACCGGCATCAGCAACTGGTTCAATTCCGCCCCGCTCAATATGGCGAGCCTGCGCGGCAAGGTGGTGTTGGTGGATTTCTGGACCTATGGCTGCGTCAACTGCGTCAACACGCTGCCTCATGTCACCGAACTCTATGCGAAATACAGGGATCGCGGCCTTGTCGTCGTCGGTGTCCATACGCCGGAATTTCCGTTCGAGAGATCCGCCTCCAATGTACAGGCGGCGCTGAAACGTCACGGCATCACCTATCCCGTCGCACAGGACAACGAGTCACGGACCTGGAATGCGTTTGGCAACCAATATTGGCCGGCGCAGTACATCGTCGATCAGAGCGGAAAAATCGTATTCCAGCACGACGGCGAAGGCCAGTACGAGCAAATCGACCGCACCATTGCCCGCCTGCTCAACGCCTCCAGCTGAGCGGTTCTGCGAACTGGGCGGTACCATCGTCATCCGTAGCATGATAAGGTCCGCGTCGGATTGGCGACGATGGATGGCAGCGATGTTCGAGGGCTGGGATGCCGTGGTGTTGGCCCGGGCGCAGTTCGCATTCACGATGTCGTTTCACATCGTGTTTCCGGCCTTCTCGATCGGACTTGCAAGCTATCTCGCGGTGCTTGAGGCGCTCTGGCTGTGGACCGGGCGTGAGGTCTTCATCAACCTGTTCAAATATTGGCTGAAGATCTTCGCGGACGGATTCGGCATGGGCGTGGTGTCGGGCATCGTGATGTCCTACCAATTCGGCACCAACTGGTCGGCATTTTCAGACAAGACCGGCCCCGTTATCGGGCCGCTGATGGCCTATGAGGTGCTCACCGCGTTCTTCCTCGAAGCAGGTTTTCTCGGCGTGATGCTGTTCGGCCTGGAACGGGTCGGTCACAGACTGCACTTCCTCGCGACCCTGATGGTCGCAACCGGCACATTAATTTCTGCCTTCTGGATCCTCTCTGCCAATTCCTGGATGCAGACGCCGACCGGCTACGCCATCAACGCCGACGGGCAATTCATCGCGGCCGACTGGCTCAAGGTCGTTTTCAATCCATCGTTTCCCTATCGCCTGGTGCATATGGTGCTGGCGGCCTATCTCACGACGGCGCTGGTGGTCGGCGCCGTCGGCGCGTTTCACCTGCTGCGCGGTCAGCACCTCGCCGGTCCGCGCGTGATGTTTTCGATGGCGATGTGGATGGCGACGCTGGTGGCGCCAATCCAGATTCTCGCCGGCGACCAGCACGGCCTCAATACGCTCGCGCATCAACCCGCCAAGGTGATGGCGATGGAAGGTCATTACCAGAGCCACAAGGACGGTGCGCCGCTGATCCTGTTCGGCCTGCCCGATCAAGCCGCGGGCGAGGTCAGGTATGCGATCGAAATTCCGAAACTGTCGTCGCTGGTCTTGAAGCACTCCCTCGATGCGCCGCTGGCGGGGCTCGACACCGTGCCCCGCGAAAACTGGCCGCCGGTGCCCATCATTTTCTGGTCGTTCCGCATCATGGTGGGACTCGGCTTTCTGATGCTTGGGCTTGGCCTGTTGAGCCTGTGGGCACGCTGGCGCGGCTCGCTCTACCAATCCCGGCTATTACAGTGGTTCGCGCTTGCGATGGGACCTGCGGGTTTTGCCGCGGTGCTGGCCGGCTGGTTTACGACCGAGGTCGGCCGCCAGCCCTTTACGGTCTATGGCCTGCTCCGCACTGCCGATTCAGCATCGCCGCTGGCGGCGCCAGCGGTCGGTTCATCGCTGCTCGCCTTCGTCATCGTCTATTTCATCGTCTATGCGGCAGGCCTGACCTACCTGTTCCGGCTGATGGCACAGCCGCCGCATCATGGCGAACAGGGACCGAGCGGCGATATGCCGGCCCGTGCCGCAGGGATTACACCCGCCGTCGGCGTGGCAGCGGAAGGAGCCGCCCGATGATCGGCAGCGTCGACATCGCCACGATCTGGGCGTTCATCATCGCCTTCGCGGTCTTCGTCTATGTGGTGATGGACGGATTCGATCTCGGCCTCGGCATCCTGTTTCCGCTGTTTCCCGAAAAAGCCGATCGTGACGTGATCATGAACAGCGTGGCTCCGGTGTGGGACGGCAACGAAACCTGGCTGGTGCTCGGCGGCGGCGGCCTGATGGCGGCGTTTCCGCTGGCCTATGCGGTGCTGATGCCGGCGTTGTACACACCTGTCGTCGCGATGCTGATCGGCCTGATCTTTCGCGGCGTCGCTTTCGAATTCCGCTGGCGCACGACGCAGGGCGAGCGCAATCGCTGGGACGTCGCATTCACCGGCGGATCGCTGCTGGCGGCACTGGCGCAGGGCATTGCGCTCGGCGCGATCCTGCAGGGCATACACGTCGAGGGGCGGCAGTATGCCGGCGGCTGGTGGGACTGGCTGACGCCCTTCAGCGTCCTGACGGGCGTCTCGCTGGCGGTCGGCTATGCGCTGTTGGGGGCCACCTGGCTGGTCATGAAGACCGAGGGGGGACTGCGCGACAAAGCCTATGTCTTGAGCTGGTCGCTTCTGTTCGCCATGCTGGCCGCGATCGGCGCGGTCAGCGTCGCCACGCCTTTCCTGCACGTTGCCTACGCGCAGCGTTGGTTCACCTGGCCTAACGTCATCCTGACGGTGCCGGTGCCGATCGCGGTTGCCGGTATCAGCATTCTGTTGCTGCGGAGCCTCGCCAACAAGAAGGATTACCAGCCGTTCTTTCTGTCGCTCGCGCTGTTCGCATTATCCTATGCCGGGCTCGGCATCAGCATGTATCCCTATATCGTGCCGCAGAGCATCACCATCTGGCAGGCAGCGTCGCCTGTGGACAGTCAGCTCTTCATGCTGGTCGGCGTCGCCGTGCTGATCCCGCTGATTCTCGGTTACACCGCATGGGCCTATTGGGTCTTCCGCGGCAAGGTCAGAGCCGGGAGCGGCTATCATTGACGCCTCACGAGCAACACCCGCCGCCTCTCAAGCAGCGCCTGTTGTGGTTTGCCGCGCTTTGGCTCGGCGGGGTCGGCACGGTCGCCGTCGTCGCTTTCGGCTTACGGCTGTGGCTCGCGCCGACGTGAGGCTTTTGGGACACAGCCCGGCGTCGCCAAAATTGCAGCTATTCCAGTGGCATATCCGGCTTGCTTGCCATTGCGCCGTCCCTGGGATTTGATGGTTCCAATGGTCTTGCGAAACGATGATGCGCGCCGGACAGCTTCAACCACCGCGCGACCGGGAGTCCCCCTGAATGACAAGATTTCGGCACCTGATCTGGATGATGGTTGCGGCCATAGGCCTGATGCTGTCGGTCTCGCATGGTTATGCCCAGCAGCCCGATGTCGGCGACCAGCCGGGATTGCTGCCCGATGATTCCGTGGAGCTCGATCCGGAATACCGCAAGCAGGTCGTGTACTACCGCTCCACCGAGGCGCCGGGCACCATCATCATCTCGACCGCGGAACGTCATCTCTATCTGATCCAGCCCGGCGGCCGGGCGATCCGCTACGGCATCGGCGTCGGCCGCGACGGCTTCCAGTGGCAGGGGCTTTTGAGCATCACGCGCAAGGCGGAGTGGCCGGACTGGACGCCGCCGCCGGAGATGATCGCGCGCCAGCCCTATCTGCCGCGCTTCATGGCCGGCGGGCCGGGCAATCCGCTTGGCGCGCGCGCAATGTATCTCGGCACCACGGTCTACCGCATCCACGGCACCAACCGGCCGGACACGATCGGCACCAAGGTCTCGTCCGGCTGCTTCCGATTGGTCAATGCCGACGTCGCCGATCTCTACGATCGCGTTCCCGTCGGCACCAAGGTCATCGTACGGCAGGAACCGGCCTTGTAATCGCCGCACCTGCCCTCACCGCCGATCCATTTTTCCGATTATTGCGAAAGAAGATAACATGCGGACATTCCGAGGCGGGCTCCTGATCGGGCTGGCGGTCGCCGTCGTCGTCGCAGCCGTCGCCATCACCTATGAACGATATGACACGCGGACCCTGAAACGCACGCAACGGCGCGGCGAGGTGCTGTGCGGTGTCAACAAGGGGCTGCCCGGCTTCTCGATTCCCGACGACAAGGGCAACTGGACCGGCTTCGACGTCGACTTCTGCCGCGCGGTCGCGGCCGCCATCTTCGACGATCCGACCAAGGCGAAGTTCGTTCCGCTGGAGGCCAGCGAGCGCTTCAAGGAACTGCAGAACCGCAAGGTCGATATCCTGTCGCGCAACTCGACCTGGAGCATGGCGCGCGAGACCAATTACGATCTCTATTTTCCGGCGGTCGCCTATTATGATGGCGAAGGCTTCATGCTGCCGCGAGCGCGCAACATCGATTCCGCGCTGGAGCTGAACGGCAGCAAGGTCTGCGTGCAAGCGGAAACCACCACGCAACTCAACCTCGCCGACTACTTTCGCGCCAACAACATGAAGTACGAGGAGAAGAAATTCGCCAAGCTGGAGGATGTCATCAAGGCCTATGATTCCGGCCAGTGCGACACTTTCACCGCCGACGTTTACCAGCTCTATGCGCTGCTGCTGAACCTCGCAAAGCCCGACGACCACGTCATTTTGGCCGACGTCATCTCCAAGGAGCCGCTGGCGCCGGTGGTGCGGCAGCGCGACGACGATTGGATGATGCTGGTGAAGTGGACCTTGTACGCGATGCTCAACGCCGAGGAACTCGGCGTCAATTCGAAGAACATCGACGAGGCGCTGAAGTCGAAGAAGCCCGACGTGATGCGGCTGGTCGGCACCGAAGGCACCTATGGCGAGGATCTCGGCCTGACCAAGGACTGGGCGGCGCGCATCATCCGCCATGTCGGCAATTACGGCGAAATCTACGAGCGCAATGTCGGGGCCGGATCAAACCTCAAGATTCCGCGCGGCCTCAACCAGCTCTGGAGTAATGGCGGCATCCAGTACGCGCCGCCGATAAGGTGACGGCTTTAGCCGTCATTCCGGGGTGGTCCGAAGGACCAGATCCGGAATGACGACAATCAATAGCTCTTCATCCGCGCCTGTTGATCGGCGTGGAAATTGGCATCGCCGAACAGTTCCTGGCACACCCTTGCACGCTTCATGAAGAAGCCGATGTCGAACTGGTCGGTCATGCCCATGCCGCCGTGCATCTGCACGCCTTCCTGGACCGCCAGCGTCGCGGTCGTTCCGGCGCGGGCCTTCGCGACCGCGACCGCCGCGCCGGCGTTGGCAAAATCGCCGTCCAGCGTCTGCAGCGCCTTCAGCACCGCGGCGCGAGTGATTTCGATGTCGATATAGAGCTGGGCGGCCCGGTGCTGCAGCGCCTGGAATTCGCCGATCAGCTTTCCAAATTGCTTGCGTTCCTTGAGATAATTCACGGTGCGGCCGAACACCTCTTCGGAGAGACCGACCATTTCGGAGGCGACCGCGCCGCGGCCGATATTGAGCACGCCTTCGAGCAGCGCAAATCCGTGATCGACCTCGCCGAGCACGCCATCGGCGTTGACCTCGACATCATCGAATTTGATTCGCGCCGCGTTGTGCGAGTCTACCATTGCGGTGCGTTCGGTCTCGACGCCCTTTGTCCTGGGATCGACCAGGAACAGCGTCAATCCGTCGCGCTCGCCGGCGGCGCCGGCACTGCGGGCCGCGACGATGACGAGACCAGCCGTGTGCCCGTCGACCACAAACGCCTTGTCGCCGTTCAGCCTAAAACCATTGCCGGACCGCACTGCCTGCATGGTTGTGTGCAAGGGGCGATGTTTTGCCCCTTCGTCGATCGCAAGCGCGGCAAGCAGCGAACCGTCGACGATTTTGGGCAGGTGCTCGGTCTTCTGCGCGACATTGCCGCCGCGCGCCAGTACGGACGCTGCGAGCACGGCGGTTGAGAGAAATGGCGACGGCATCAACGTTCGGCCGATTTCCTCCATCACCACGCCGGCTTCGACGGAGCCTAGTCCCGAGCCGCCGAATTCCTCCGGCACCAGCAGGCCGCAAAATCCCATCTCGGCGAAGGTCTTCCAGAGTTCACGGGAAAACCCGCTTGCGTCCTTGGCATCGCGCAGCTGCCGCAGATGCGACACCGGTGCCTTGTCGCTGATGAGACCGCGCGCGCTGTCGCGCAGCATGGATTGTTCTTCGGTGAGGACGAGGGCCATGTGTGGTTTTCCGAGTCAGAGACGTTTGGAACGAAGTAATTTGAAGTTGTCGTTCCGGGGCGACGCGAAGCGTCGAACCCGGAACCTCGAGATTCCGGGTTCGCGCTTCGCGCGCCCCGGAATGACGGCGCGGGAGCCTTAAGCCCCCGGCAGATCGAGTATCCGTTTCGCGACGATGCCGAGCATGACCTCGCTGGTGCCGCCTTCGATCGAGTTGGCCTTGGTGCGCAGCCAGGCCCGCGGCCTTGCGCCGCCTCTGGAGCGCTCGCTTTCCCATTCCAGCGCGTCGATGCCGCCCGCCGACATCAGGATCTCGTAGCGGCGCTTGTTGAGCTCTGTGCCGTAATATTTCATCGCCGAGGAAAACGC
>JAQGKC010000303.1 GCA_028290305.1 Bradyrhizobium sp. | reverse complement strand
GGTGCTGCTGCGGGCGGTGCCGGATGCGCAGGCGGCGCTCCCTTCGGCGGTGCCTTGGGCTTTCCGTCGGGACCAAGTTCCTCCTTGGCCTGCGCCATCACCAGCGGTGCGGTTTGCGCGTGCGACGGAACGCCTGCGAATTGCATCACCGTAAGAGTCGTGGTGGCAAGCAGCATGAGACGAAGTTTTGTCATGATGATCTGGGTTCCCGGGGAAATGTTTGGCAACAACACTTGGCGATCAACAAATAAGGGGGGTTAGGCCGGATTGTGGCGGCCTCCAAAGGCGGACTGTTTTTATTTCTGAAGAAGCAAAGTCCCGAACCGCCGTTGTTCATTGCGCATTCAGGGGATGGTTTCAAACCATGCCTACATTGTCGCCGGCGGCATATCGGACATGTCCGGATTCAGATCCTGCACCGCGCCCGGCAGATTCGTAACCCCGGCATCCGTCGCAGGTGAGGGCGTGCTCGGTCCTTCCGGCCCTCGCACCGGCAATTCGTCTGGCACGCGGCCCGGCAATTCCTCGGGCCGCGGTGGTTCGCCGGGATCCTCCATTGGTGGGGGCACCTCCGGTCGCGGACTTCCCGGCGGGTTCTCCTGCGGCGGCTCCGACGGTTGTCCCGGCTTGATCGGCGGATCCTCTTGCGGATCGATCGGCATCTTGCTGTTTCCGGAGTTTCAATCTGATTCCCATCAACGGCGCGGCGGTGGCAATGTTCCGTTGCTTTAAGCATCGTACTGCAGTCAGAGCAGGTTCGGTTCACTCCGGCGCGTGGCATACGGCTTCGATGTTGTGGCCGTCGGGATCGAGCACGAAGGCCCCGTAGTAATGGGGGTGATAATGGGCGCGGATGCCGGGCGCGCCGTTATCGCGTCCACCCGCTCCCAGGGCCGCTTTGTAGAAAGCATCCACTGTGGCGCGGTCCTTCGCAACGATCGCGATATGCAATGGCTTGTTCAATCCACCTTCACCGCCGATCCAAAAATCCGGTTTGCCGTTGGCGCCGAAACCGGCCGCGGAATCGTGGCCGGTCTGCTCCTGCGTCACTTCCATGATGAGACTGTAGCCGAGCGGCGCCAGTGCCTTCGTGTAGAAAGTTCTGGAGCGCTCGTAATCGGAAACCGGAAAGCCGATGTGGTCGATCATCCAACTCTCCCGTGGTTCAGGCGAGCTATTGTTTCACCAGCAGCGTGTTGCTGCGGGTCTTGCCGATCTCGGCGTACCCGCGCGCGCGCATGTCGGCAATGCAGTCGTCGAGCCATTCGTTCCGCGACAGATGTTCGATCACCACCGCACGCGGCCATAGCGATGGCGGGGCTTCCTTGAAGAAGCCGGTCAGAACGCGGTCCTCGTAGCCCTCGACATCGATCTTCAACGCATCGACATGGGTGACGCCGGCATCGTCGAGAATGCGCTGCAGCCTCAATGACGGCACCTGGATGGCGTTGCCCGAGTGCTCGCCTGACACGATGTGGCTGGCCCCGAGATTATCGCCATCGGTTTCGATCATCAGCTCGCCGTCGGAAGGGCCGGCAGCAGCGGCCACTAGTTTCACCTGTGTGAAATTGGACGCGGCACGGTTGAATGCGAGCCGCGCATGGGTGATGGGATGCGGCTCGATTGCGATCACTTTTCCGGTTTTGCCGACATGACGCGCCAGCACCATGGCGTAGGTGCCGACATTGGCGCCGGCATCGACGAACACGCCGCCGGCAGACTTGTGCGCGCGCAGGAAATCCAGCTCTTCGAGGTTGTAATCGGGATTGAACAAGGCGCCGCGCTCGGTGGCGCTGGCCTGATGATAGAACCGGAATGACGCGCCCTGGTACTGGACATCGACCGGACCCGTACGCAGCAGATTGACCAGCCGCGACAGCATCGGCCGGAACGCGCCACGCTTCAGCCGTGAGCGTTGCGCGAGCGAGATGATGGCATGCTGCGCAGCGGTGGGTGCGAACGCGCCGAACGGCGCGGGCGAACTGTCGTTGTCAGGAGTCAAACAGGCATCCTCGATGAAGGCGGCGGGAGCGGCGGCATGCATAGCCGACTTTGCGGGCGACTCCAACGCTGCCCGCATGAGCCGCGGCCGGTACGGATTATTCCGCGGCCCCGCGCTTCATCTGCCGCCACCGGCCGACCTTGTGCAGGACGCGCGCGAGTTGCCCGATCGAATAGGGCTTTTGCAGAAGCTCAAACCCGTAACTGCCATTCTGCGCCAGCACATGGCTGTATCCGCTGGTCAGCACGACCGGCAGATCGAAATGACGGCGGCGGATTTCCTGCGCGAGATCGATGCCGGTCATGCCGGGCATCATCACGTCGGAGAACACCACATCGAACCGGCCTACATTCCGGGTCAATTCCGCCAGCGCATCCGCGGCATTGCCGACCAGCGTGGTGACATAGCCGAGTTCGGTCAGCGCATGGGTGGCGAAGGTTCCGACCTCGATATTGTCCTCGACCACGAGAACCGACATGCCGTGGCCGTCGGCCGGCAGCGTTTCTTCGGCCGGCGCTTGTTGCGGGCGGTTGTCACCGGGGACGCGCGGCAGATACAGGGTGAAGGTGCTTCCCTTGTCCACTTCACTTGCCACCATCACTTCGCCGCCGGACTGCTTGGCAAACCCGAATACCTGCGACAGGCCAAGCCCCGTTCCCTGGCCGACTTCCTTGGTGGTGAAGAACGGCTCGAAGATCCGCCCGAACTGGTCTTGCGGAATTCCAACGCCGGTATCATCGACAGATACGGCAACATAACCGTGAGGACTGCTCAGACCAGTAGCGGAGCCGGGTAGCTCCGCCACCGTGCGCACCGCGATGGCGAGCCGGCCTTTGCCGCCCATGGCGTCGCGGGCATTGACGGCCATATTGATCAGCGCTGTCTCGAACTGGCCGGCATCGGCATCGATAAGGCAGGGCTGGTCCGGCACGTGGGTAATGATCTCGATCGGCGACCCCGTCAATGTTCCGATTATTTCGCTGAGCGTCGTCACGCATTGGCCAACGTCGAACACTTCCGGCTTGAGGTTTTGCCGCCGCGCGAAGGCGAGCAGTTGTGCCGTCAGCTTGGCGGCGCGGGTAACGGTGTCCGAAATCGCGTCGATGTAGCGCAGCCGCCGCTCCTCCGGCAGATGTGGCCGCCGCAGCAGATCGACGGAGGCGCGGATCACCGTGAGGAGATTGTTGAAATCATGCGCGACGCCGCCGGTGAGTTGTCCGAGCGCCTCTCCAGCCGCTGGCCGTGCTTTAGCGCTTCCTCGGCCTCCCGCCGCCTGAAGCCTCGGCGTGAAGGTGGCGCGTTCGCCGCAGGGCCAGCGACAGGATCAAAAACAGCAGCGCGGTGGCGGGCACGCCGAAAATCAGATGCTGGCCCATGGTGGCGAGCCAGCGCGAGCGGATCGCCGAGGTCTCGAGGCCTGCGCTGACGTAAACCGGATATTCGGCAAGCCTCTGATAGCCGAGGCGGCGTTCGATGCCGTCGGCCGGCGAGGTCACGGTCACAAGGCCGGTCGTCGGACTTTCGGCGATCTTATGTCCGACCGGACCGTTGCGATCGATGCGGACATCACGTTCGGCTATGGGGAAGCGGGCCAGCACCGTGCCATCCGTCAAGCCGAGCGCGAAAAAGCTGCCGGAGTCGCGGCCGATTCTGGCGTAGAAATTCTCGAAATATTGGGGGAGCACCGAGGCTTGGATCACGCCGGCGAAGCTGCCGTCGTCGGTCCGCCGGCGGCGACTGACGCTGAAGAACGCCGCGCCCTGATAGGGCGCGCGCGGGGCCAGCACATTGCCGATGAAGATCCCGGCATCCCGGGCGATGTGAGCCTTGAAATAATCCCGATCCGAAAAGTCGATATCGGCGGGGGCGGGCGACACCAGACTGTTGACGAGCGTGTGGCCCTGTCCGTCGAAAATCCATGCCGACTTCATCTGCGGCAGCGAATCGGCGAGCTGCTTCAGCCGCAAATGCAGGGCTTCCTCGCGGGACTTGATGCCGGCGTCCGAAATGCCGCGGATGGTCTCGTTGATTTCCGACAGGCTGCGGTCGATGGTCTCGAACACTTTCAACGCGTGTTCGTGGGCGACGTCCAGGGTGCGCTGGATTTCCCGGTCGGCGGTGTCGTGCGTTGAAATGTAGGAAACCGCCGAGGCAAAGACGAACAGCGCAATGGGAAGGGCCAGTGAAGCGGCCATCATCCATTGCAACAGTCTCAGCGAATTGCGTTGCTCGGTCTGCACGGCCGCTCCGACTCTGCGGCATAGCTTACTGCAATCTTCGGGAGGTCACCAAGCGGAGTGATGGTTATGGAACCAATGCCATTTGGCCGGGGCGAAGCCAGGCCATGACAAAAAGCGAATCATTTTCAAGTTGTTAGAGAGAACTTGAAAAAGCTCGATGCATTTCGAGTCAACTCGTCAGGACGACGGCGGCACAGCAGCCGAAATTTCGCGGGCTAGATCTGCCGTTCGACCATCTTGAACTTTAGCTCGGCGATGGCCTCGGACGGATTCAGACTCTTCGGGCAGGCCTTGGCGCAGTTCATGATGGTGTGGCAGCGATAAAGCCGGAACGGGTCTTCGAGATTGTCGAGCCGCTCGCCGGTGGCTTCATCGCGGCTGTCCTTGACCCAGCGCGTGGCCTGCAGCAACGCGGCGGGGCCGAGGAAACGTTCGCTGTTCCACCAATAGCTCGGGCATGAGGTCGAGCAGCAGGCGCAGAGAATGCATTCGTAGAGGCCGTCGAGCTTTTCGCGGTCCTCGTGGCTCTGCCGCCATTCCTTCTGCGGCGTCGGCGTGGTGGTCTTCAGCCACGGTTCGATCGAGGCGTATTGGGCATAGAAATTGGTCAGGTCAGGCACGAGGTCCTTCACCACCGGCTGATGCGGCAGCGGATTGATCTTCACCGCGCCGTCCTTCACGTCGTGCATCGACTTGGTGCAGGCCAGCGTGTTTTGGCCGTCGATGTTCATGGCGCAGGAGCCGCAGACGCCTTCGCGGCAGGAGCGGCGGAAGGTCAGCGTCGGGTCGATGTTGTTCTTGATCCAGATCAGGCCATCGAGAATCATCGGGCCGCAATCATTGGTATCGATAAAATAGGTATCGACGCTGGGGTTTTTGCCGTCGTCCGGGTTCCAGCGATAGACCTTGAACTCGCGGGTCTCCGTCGCCGCAGGCGGCTTCGGCCAGGTCTTGCCGCCGGTGATCTTCGAGTTTTTCGGAAGTGCGAATTCAACCATGCTTTCAAGCCTTCGCTGTCGTCATCAATACACCCGCGCCTTCGGCGGGATGTACTGAACGTCATTGGTCATGGTGTAGTCGTGCACCGGGCGATAATCGATTGACGTCTTGCCGCCATCGTCGATCCACGCCAGCGTGTGCTTCATCCAGTTCTTGTCGTCGCGGGCGGAGAAATCCTCGCGCGCGTGCGCCCCGCGGCTCTCGGTGCGGTTCGCCGCCGAGTCCATCGTCACCACCGCCTGCACGATCAAATTGTCGAACTCCAGCGTCTCGACCAGATCGGAATTCCAGGTCAGCGAGCGGTCCGACACCGAAATGTCGCCGATGCCGCCATGGACCTTGTGAATCAGGTTCTGCCCTTCCAGCAACACTTCGCCGGTGCGGAACACCGCGCAATTGTTCTGCATCACATGCTGCATGCTGTCGCGCAGCTTCGCAGTCGGCGTGCCGCCGGCAGCATAGCGATAACGATCGAGCCGCCCTAGCGCCTTGTCGGCCGAACCTGTCGGCAGTTCCGGCTGCTTGCCGTTCGGCGTCAGCTTTTCGGCGCAGCGCAGCGCCGCGGCGCGGCCGAACACCACGAGATCGATCAGCGAATTGGAGCCGAGACGATTGGCGCCATGCACCGAAACGCAGGCGGCTTCGCCCAGCGCCATCAGTCCGGGCACGATGGCATTGTCGTCGCCGTTGGTCTTGGTCAGCACTTCGGCATGATAATTGGTGGGAATGCCGCCCATATTGTAGTGCACCGTCGGCAGGATCGGGATCGGCTCGCGGGTGACATCGACATTGGCGAATATCTTCGCCGACTCGGAAATGCCCGGCAGCCGCTCGTGCAGCACCTTGGGATCGAGATGGTCGAGGTGCAGGAAGATGTGGTCCTTCTTCTTGCCGACGCCACGGCCTTCGCGGATTTCGATCGTCATCGCCCGCGAGACCACGTCGCGCGACGCGAGATCTTTTGCCGAGGGAGCATAGCGCTCCATGAAGCGCTCGCCTTCCGAATTGACGAGATAGCCGCCCTCGCCGCGCGCGCCCTCGGTGACGAGGCAGCCCGAACCGTAAATGCCGGTCGGATGGAACTGGACGAACTCCATGTCCTGCAGCGGCAGCCCGGCGCGCAATGCCATCGCGCCGCCGTCACCGGTGCAGGTGTGCGCCGAGGTGCAGGAAGCGTAGGCGCGGCCATAGCCGCCGGTGGCAAGGATCGTGGTCTGGGCACGGAAGCGGTGCAGCGTGCCGTCATCGAGCCTGAGCGCGATCACGCCGCGGCAAACGCCCAGATCGTCCATGATCAGGTCGATGGCGAAAAATTCGATGTAGAATTCCGCGGAATGGCGCAGCGCCTGGCCGTACATGGTGTGCAACATGGCATGGCCGGTGCGGTCGGCGGCGGCGCAGGTGCGCTGCGCCTGGCCTTTGCCGTAGTCCAGCGTCATGCCGCCGAACGGCCGCTGATAGATCTTGCCGTCTTCGGTGCGCGAGAACGGCACGCCCCAATGTTCCAGTTCGTAGACCGCTTCGGGCGCGTTGCGCACCATATATTCAATGGCGTCCTGGTCGCCGAGCCAGTCCGACCCCTTGACGGTGTCGTACATATGCCAGCGCCAGTCGTCCGGATGCATGTTGCCGAGCGCCGCCGAGATGCCGCCCTGTGCCGCTACCGTATGCGAACGGGTCGGAAAAACCTTGGTGATGCAGGCGGTGCGCAGGCCCGCTTCGCTGCAGCCGACCACCGCGCGAAGGCCCGCGCCGCCGGCACCGACAACCACGACATCGTAGGTGTGATCTTCGATCGGATAGGCGTGGCCGTTGGTAGCGAATGTTCCACTGCCGTTTGCGCCGTTGCCGTCAGCGGCCATGCGCTACACTCCAGATGACAGTTTGAGAATGGCGTAGATCGAGGCCAGCGCCACCGCGACGCAGAAGAAGTTGTTGGCCATGATGATGGCGAGCTTCAGCTTCTCATTGTGCACGTAGTCCTCGATCACCACCTGCATGCCGATTTTCATGTGCCAGGTGCTGGCGATGATGAACAGCAGCATGATGATCGCGATCGGCGCCGAGCCGAGAATCTGCGCCGCGCCAGCCTGATTGCGGCCGAGCAGCATCATCACCACCACGATGACGGGCACCATCAAGAGCACCATCGCTGCCGCGGTGACGCGCTGGCGCCAGAAATCTGAGGTGCCGGAATGCGAGGCGCCGAGGTAGCGCACACGGGAGAGCGGGGTGCGCATCGATTTCGCGACCGGAGTATTGGGTGTGGTCATCGGCCTCCTCCGATCGCATAAGCCGCAATCCACAGCAGCACCGTCAGCGAGATACCGCCGATCAGCGCGCCCCAGGTCAGCGCTTCACGCTCGTTCGCCTTGAAGCCGTAGCCCAGGTCCCAGACGAAATGCCTGATACCGCTGAGAAGATGATGCAGCAGCGCCCAAGTATAGCCGAATGTGATCAGCCTCCCTATGAAGCTGCCGGTAAAGGCCTGCACATTGGCATAGGCGGCAGGGCCCGTTGCCGCGGCGATCAGCCACCACGCCAGCAGCAGGGTGCCGAAATAGAGCGCGACGCCGGTGGCGCGATGGACGATGGAAAGCGCCATCGTCAGGGTCCAGCGATAGGTCTGCATGTGCGGCGAAAGCGGACGTTCGATCCTGGCGGTCATCGGCGGCTTTGAAGGTTTGCGGGCCCGCGCAGGCCCTTCGGGGATCGCGGTAGATGAATTCTATTTACGAAGTCGAAACAGTGAGCGCAACGGCCAAAATCATCAATTGCGAATAGCGGTTCACACCTACGGATGAGCCCTGCAATTGTGTGCATTGACAAGGTCAGCGGGCACTGTTGGCTGGTATACCTGAAGCACGATTCATGAACGCGCGCATCGTCGACGCGAAGCAGGGGGAAACCGGAGATGGCTATCGCGGGGCTTGATGTTTCCGAGCTTCTCGAGCTCGCATTGTTGCTGGTGGCGGTAGGGGCGCTGTCAGGATTTCTCGCCGGCCTGTTCGGTATCGGCGGTGGCGCGATCCTGGTGCCGGTATTTTATGAGTGCTTCCGGCTCGCCGGCGTCCCGCTCGAGGTGCGGATGCCGCTGTGTATCGGCACCTCGCTCGCCATCATCATTCCGACCTCGATCCGCTCCTATCGCGCCCATCGTGCCCGCGGCGCGGTGGATATGGAGACCCTCAAGCAATGGTGGCTGCCGGTGCTGATCGGCGTGATCGCCGGCAGCGTGACCGCGCGCTACGCGCCGGAGCGGCTGTTCAAGATCGTGTTCGTGATGGTGGCCTATTCCGCCGCGGCGCGCCTGCTGCTGGCGCGCGAGACCTGGAAATTCGGCGACGATCTCCCGAAGGGGCCGCTGATGAAAATCTATGGTTTCGTGGTTGGACTTCTCTCCACGCTGATGGGCATCGGTGGCGGATTGTTCTCGAATCTGCTGATGACGTTTTACGGCAGGCCGATCCATCAGGCGGTCGCGACCTCGTCGGCACTGGCGGTGCTGATCTCGATCCCCGGCGCGCTTGGTTACGTCTACGCCGGCTGGCCCGCGGCGGCGCACTATCCCGATGTCGCAGCGCTGCAAATGCCGTTTGCGCTGGGCTACGTCTCACTGATCGGCGCGGTGCTGGTGATGCCGACCAGCCTTTTGACCGCGGCGCTCGGTGTGAGAGCGGCGCATGCGATGTCGAAGCGCACGCTGGAAATGGCGTTCGGCTGTTATCTCTTTATCGTCGGCAGCCGTTTCGTCATCAGCCTGCTGTAACGGCTTGAACAAGCTCGCAAGCTCCAGCCGGTTGTGGCAAAAGGCCCGCGCGCGTCGCCGTTGTATTGTGATTTGATTCGGCTCAAGGTCGGCTCGGGTCTGGAACATTCATCATGAAACGACGCGAGTTCATCACGCTTGTCGGCGGTGCGGCGGCGAGCTTGCCGATAGCGGCGCGCGGGCAGCAGCCAGCAAGGATGAAGCGCATCGCGATCGTTCACCCGAACGGTAATGTCGGCAACATGACCATAAATGGCGGCCGGGCTTTCAGAGCTTTTTTCGAGGAACTGCGCGGCCTTGGTTACGTCGAAGGTCAGAATCTTTTGGTGGAGCGCTATTCCGGGGAGGGGCGAACCGACCACTATGCCGAATTGGCCCGCGATGTCGTTAATACGCATCCCGACCTGATATTTTCGTTTTCGCTTGGCGTATTCGGTTGACTCTGTGGACATTATTCGCCGCATCGCCGACCTCGTCGATAAAATTCTCAAAGGCGCTAATCCGGGGGATATTCCCTTTTACCAACAGACCAAATTCGAGTTGATCATCAATCCCAAGACCACCAAAGCGCTCGGCCTCGAACCGCCGGCGATGCTTCTTGGTCGCGCCGATGAGGTGATCGAATGAAGCGGCGTGAGTTCATCGCGGGACTCGGCGGCGCGGCAGCGGCTTGGCCTCTCACCGCACGCGCGCAACGATCCGGCGCGCTGCGTACCGTCGGCGTGCTGATGACGGTCGCCGAGAGCGATCCCGATAGCCAAAGGCGCATCGCGGCATTCCGCCAGGGGTTTGCCGATCTTGGCTGGATAGACGGACAGAACGTTCGTCTCGAATATCGCTGGGCCGCCGGCAGGACCGACCTCATCAAGAAATACGCAGAGGAACTGGTGACATTGGCGCCCGACGTGATCCTTGCCAACAGCACGCCGGTTGTGGCCGCTTTGCAAAAGGCCACAAAATCGATTCCGATCGTGTTTGCCATGACGAACGATCCTGTCGGTCTTGGATTTGTGCAATCGCTGGCGCGCCCCGGGGGCAATATCACCGGATTCACCTTCATCAACCCGGCCTTGATCGGAAAATGGCTGGGGTTGCTTGGCGAGTTGAGACCCGCCATCACCCGCGCGGCGCTTCTCTTCAACCCCGATACCGCGCCATTCTACCGCAACTTCGTGCCCGAGATCGAAGCAGCGCGCCAACCAGGAATGGCGGCGCTGGTGACAATACCAGTCGTGGCCGCCGTCGAGATGGAGCCGGCGATTTCCGGCTTTGCGCAAACGCCCGGCAGCGCGCTTTTGATCGGTCCGGATCCCTTCACCATCGTCCACATCAAGGAAATCGTGCAACTTGCCGAAAAGGCACGTTTGCCGGCGATTTCGGTCTACCGACAGTTCGCCGCCGAAGGCGGGCTAATGGCATACGGACCGGACACCGCCGATATCTTCCGGCGGTCCGCCGCCTATGTCGATCGAGTCCTTAAAGGCGCGAACCCAGCCGAACTTCCGGTGCAGGAGCCAGACAAGCTCGAGTTCGTCGTCAATTTGAAGGCTGCCAAAACGCTCGGCCTCGAACTGCCTCCGACTCTGCTTGCCACCGCCGACGAGGTGATCGAGTGAAGCAATCGCGCCGCGCACTGCCTCACTTCGCCCTCAGCGATTCAAGGCCACGTTCTTGAACGCAGCGATCAGTGGACCTTCGAGCTTTCCTCGCATGCCACGCAGGATCTCATAGGCTTGCGCACGAG
This sequence comes from Bradyrhizobium sp., assembly GCA_028290305.1. The sequence goes on along the minus strand of JAQGKC010000303.1, from coordinate 55,534 downwards.
GCATGCTGGGCTTGTATCGGCGGTCCTCGATCAACGCCGCAAAGATATCCGAAATGGTCAGGATCCGGACAATGTCAGATATATTGGCAGCGCAAAGGGCATCAGGATATCCGCTTCCGTCGAGAAATTCGTGATGGTGCCTGACGGCGTCCAGGATTTCTGAGGTAATGCCGCCAGTCCCCTTCAGTACATCGTAGCCAGCCGCCGGATGCGTTTCGATGAGGGCCCGCTCCTCCTCGTCAAGACGCCCGGGCTTGTCGAGAATGGGGAGTGGAATTTTGGCTTTGCCAATGTCGTGAAACATCGCGGCCGTATACAGCCGTTCGGTGTCCGTCTTGGCCAGCCCCAAGTCCAATCCAAAAGCGGCAGCCGTTCCCGTCACCAAAAGACAATGCTGATAGGTGCCTTCGTGATGGCGGCGCACGGTATCCAGCCAGTGCGACAACCCATCCTCGGCGACTGCGCCGGCAATTCTACCTGCGGCATGCTTCGCGTCCGCTACGTCGACCTGTTGGCCGCATACGACGGCGGAGAACATCGCCGCAAGGGAAGCAGCACCGCCGGAGGCGGCTCCGCGCGCGCCTTGGCCAGCATCGCCGGTGAGTTTGTTTGAGTTGCCGGGGCCGGCCAATGCCGCCAGCAGGGACAATTGATTCACGGGATTGAAGAACACGTGTGTTGCACCAAGTGCATAGGCCTGCGCTGCAAACAGCCGTGCCTTCTGGTCAATGACGAAAACCCTTGGCCGGGCGCCTTTGAATTTCGCAAATACCTCTTTGAGAGCAGCGATGTTCTCCGAGATCCGGAGGTCCGCGGCAATCATCGCGGCGTCGCACTCGTTCGACGCGTTATTCTCATCGTTGAGCAACGCAGAAGTAACATGATGCCGCGATCCCAGTAGCGAGCGAAGCTCTGGAATTTTGTTCTCGTTGTCTGCGACAATATGCACAAACATGGGAAGATAATGCCTATTTGGGCAAGATTCTTTTATGGGATCAAATGGCTTCGGTTTGCGCGTAGACCGCTTCGCACTCGCATTTTCACAATTATCGCTATTCCAATCGATCGTCATTCCGACATTGCCTCGCGCGCCGCGCGGACGGCTTTCTTCTTTGTTGCCGGTTGTTTCAAGAAGGCGACACCGATTTGATCTCCGGCAAGTCGCACCATGCGACAACGGCGATATGCGAGCCCCGTCGATGAGAGAAGCAGGAAGAATTCTCGGAGGTCCAACCCTTCGAGAGATCCGACGACGCTCAAGCGGGCGCCTGTCTGCGACACGTCGATCATCAGGCAATCCCGGCGCCAGGTTCCATCAATCCCCATCATGTAGACATGGATGCCTTTTTCGAAATCGACGCGCTCGCTTTTACGGTCTCCAAATGCCATTGACCTGATCCCCCGTGATGTTACGCGGTCTTCACGCTTACATGGCGAACCTGCCAAAATCGGAGCAGTCGCTCGGCGTTTGGCTTGGTAAGTTTAGCGAAATCATTCTTGAGTCGTTCGCGATCTTGTTTCGGCTGGGCGTTTGACGGCAGTTTGGCGTCCATGACTGCGCTGACCGTGCTCCAATTGAGTTCGGCCACCTTGCATGGAATGAGGAGCCCGTCGTCGCGGGGACTTTGCATCAGCGGCTTGATGATTTCGAGGGATGCCGAGCAGAGCAGTGAGATGGCCACGGCCGTTTCTTCGTACTTCCCGGCCTGAGCGAATCTGAGAAGGGTGGATTCATCAAGTTCGTTATTCTGCTTCAGCAACTCGACGAAAGCCTTCGCCGCTTGGAAATTCCGGGGTGCGCTGGATTCGCGATCGACTGCGTCAGATGCTCTCCGCAACGCAAGACGAACTTCATCCTGCAGTTCTGGAGGCGCCCGAGACAGGAGCTTCGACCGAACGGCTTCCGTCGCTCGCATCAAGAGTTCGCGCAGCAACCGCACGGGAATGTCGAGCCGGAGGCCGGTTCGCTCTGCCAGTTTCTCGTCGGTTTCGGATGCCTTGAGAAGAGCCGCAAAGCCGGTTTCAGAGAACTTTGCTCCCGAATTAGCCGCGACCTTATGCACAACCGCACTACCGCCGCGATCCAGCAGAACATCGGTCACGTCGGTTTCGATGCTCGCGCGCCCGGAAATGGCCAACAGGTGATCCTGATCTCTGGTTCGGGCAATCTCGACAAGATCGTGCGTGGTTAGCCGGGTTGAACCGGTCAAGACCGGTCCTGCGACAGCGATGGCCTCGTGTTGAGCCAGCCGCAGCGTGACGTCCAACGGTGCGTTCTCGACTGGCGCCAAACGAGCACTGATCTCGGCGAGTGTTTTGGTTTCGATCTTGTTGATGAGATGCCCGAGGACCTCGTCGAACACGCCGATTTGCTGGTCGTTCAAACGATCGGCATCGCTTAAGAAAAGATCGGTGACGCGCCGTAGCATATCGACGCGTTTGTCTGGCGAACCATTGCGCAAGACCTCGTCCAGGTCGTCAAACAGAGAGGATTCGGAACTGGGCATAATTATTATCCGAGTTGAAAACAATCTGGCGTCGTGCCAAATCCCTTCTGAGCCAAACCGGCTCGTCACCTTGAAAACGGGCCGGCAAAAATTTATCTGCAACCAAAGAACTTCAACGCATCAGCGAATTGGAACTGTTTAACCTAACGGCGTTCGGCCGTTAGAATGCGACGCCCGCCCGTCTTCCGGATTTCCAGACCACACGACACTTTTTCTTTGTCCCGGCCCAAAGCAATTCGAATCTGCTTGGCAGAACGACCGTGCCCCAAATTTCCAAGCAAGCACCGCCCGGAGCATAGTCGACGATCGTGCAGTCGATGGCCGGCACTTGTGGGGCAACGATGATTTTCCCGACCTTGGACATTTGGCCGGTCGGTCGAACCCGCGTAAATCGGCGAGGATGAATCATCTGGACCTATCCAAGATTCGGATATCCCAGCCTGGCTCGGATACCCAACCCGTATAATTCCATGGTTTTAATAACGAACAATTAACTCGCTAAATAATCTAAAATTAACTCGCGCAATAATGAAAGATTAAATGGCGGGGAATGGGCGCCTCGGCTCGCTGAGTCGGGAAGCGCACAAATGGCGGCATCCGTCACTTCGCCTTCGCGTAGATGGCTGAATAAGTGTCGCGCAAAATATTCTTCTGCACCTTGCCCATCGCATTGCGCGGCAATTCGTCGACGACGAATACCCGTTTCGGCATCTTGAATTTGGCAAGCCGTCCGTCGAGGGCTTTCAGCACCGAGGTTTCGTCGATGCCGGCGCCCTTGTCGCAAACCACGACCGCAGTGACGCCTTCGCCGAAATCCGCATGCGGCACGCCGATCACGGCGGACTCGATCACGCCCGGCATGGCGTCGATCTCGCTTTCGATTTCTTTCGGATAGACATTGAATCCGCCGGATATCACGAGGTCCTTGCCGCGGCCGAGAATATGCACGTAGCCGTTGGTGTCGATCTTGCCGAGATCGCCGGTGATGAAGAAGCCGTCGTCGCGGAACTCGGACTTGGTCTTTTCCGGCATCCGCCAGTAGCCCTTGAAGACGTTCGGGCCCTTGACCTCGATCATCCCGATGGTTTCGCGCGCCAGTTCTTTTCCGGTTTCGGGATCGGCAACACGTACCGTGACGCCGGGCAGCGCATGGCCGACGGCGCCGGGCACTCGGTCGCCGTCATAGGGATTTGACGTGTTCATGTTGGTCTCGGTCATGCCGTAGCGTTCAAGCACGGCATGACCGGTGCGCGCGGCCCATTCGCGATGGGTGTCGGCGAGCAGCGGCGCGGAGCCGGAAATAAACAAGCGCATGTGTTTGGTGGATTCGCGCGTCAGCGCCGGGCTTTGCAGCAACCTTGTGTAGAAGGTCGGCACGCCCATCAGCACGGTGGCGCGCGCCATCAGCTTGATGATCAGGTCGGGATCGAATTTCGGCAGGAAGATCATCGACGCGCGCGCGAACAGCGTGACGTTGCTGGCCACGAACAATCCGTGGGTATGATAGATCGGCAGCGCGTGGATCAGCACGTCTTTGTCGGTAAAGCGCCAATAGCCGACCAGGCTCAGCGAGTTCGACGCCAGATTATCGTGCGTCAGCATCGCGCCCTTGGAACGGCCAGTGGTGCCGGACGTGTAGAGAATCGCAGCGAGGTCGTCGTCGGCGCGTGCGACGGTTGCGAATTCGGGCTTGGCCTTGGCGGCGGCATCGGTCAGCGTTCCCTTGCCGTCGGCGCCGAGTGTCATGATTTTGGCGCCGACCTTTGCCGCAATCGCGCCGATGCCTTCCGCCTTCGATGGATCGCACACCACCATCGACGGCTCGGCGTCGGTGATGAAATACTCAAGCTCGTTCAGCGTGTAGGCGGTGTTGAGCGGTAGATACACTGCGCCAGCGCGCGCCGCGGCGAGATACAGTACGAGCCCCGGCACCGATTTTTCGGTTTGTGCGGCGACACGATCGCCCGGTTTGACGCCGCTGGACACCAGCACATTCGCCATCTGCCCGGCGCGGGCAATCAAATCGCCATAGCTGATGTGCTGCCCATCGATGGTTTCGATTGCGAGGCGGGCTGGATCGTCAAGGCTATCGAACAGGCGGGAAAACAGGTTGGCGTTCATGATGGTTTTCTGGGGCGCGTTCATGCATCATTGCGGGCGCGGCTGCATCCGATTAGCCGCATAATCTCAAGGGGTTCAATAGCAAAAACGCCCTTCACAAAGCAACGGAGACAGTTTGCATGACAAATAGCGGGAAACGCGTGGCCTGGGTGACGGGCGGTGGCAGCGGCATAGGCGAGGCCGGTGCGGAATCGTTGGCGGCGGATGGCTGGACGGTGGTGGTTTCGGGGCGTCGGAAGGATGCGCTGGACGCTGTGGTGGCGAAGATTATCAAGAGCGGCGGCAAGGCCGAGGCGATCGCGCTCGATGTCAGCAAGTCCGATGATGTGACCAAAGTCGCGGATCAAATCCTCGCCAGGCATGGCCGCATCGATCTCCTGGTCAACAGTGCCGGCATCAATGTTCCGAAACGGAGCTGGGCGGACATGGAGCTGGAAGGCTGGGATAAACTGGTCGAGATCAATCTCAACGGTGTGCTGTATTGCATGCGCGCGGTGCTGCCTGCGATGCGCAAGCAACAGGACGGCTGCATCATCAACGTCGCATCCTGGGCCGGCCGCCATGTGTCGAAAATGCCGGGCCCGGCCTACACCACCACCAAGCACGCTGTGCTGGCGCTGACCCATTCGTTCAACATGGATGAGTGCGTCAACGGCTTGCGGGCGTGCTGCCTGTCGCCCGGCGAGGTCGCAACGCCGATCCTGAAATTACGGCCAGTGGTCCCGAGCGAAAAAGAACAAGCCCGAATGCTGCAACCCGAAGATCTCGGCCGCACCATCGCCTTCGTCGCGAGCATGCCGCCGCGGGTCTGCATGAACGAGATCCTGATCAGCCCGACATGGAACCGGGGTTTTGTGCAGACGCCGGCCAATCGGGAGCAGTGACAACTTTCTCACGCGTCGTCCCCGCATGCGGGGACGGCGCTGACGTTTCGCCCGCACACGGCCCGCGCCGAAAATAGTTTCACGCCCGCGAAAATTTATTTCCTGAAACCGCCTCCACAGCCTCCCGTAACTCGGCCAACGGCGACGCAGTCTGACTGTCAATCGGTCAGTGTTTTTGCCGCTTCATCGCCGGCGAAGGTCCGCCGGTCACCTCAATCCATCGGGAGACGTTTCATGTCCAAGCGTATTGCACTTTTGTCGGCAGCCGCCCTTGGCGCGCTGGCTCTGACCGCTACCATCGTCGCGCCCGTCAGCGCGCAAGACAAAATGAAAGGCGAGATGTCCGGCGAAAAGACCGTGATGGTCGGCGGCGCCGCAATGTTCCCGTCCAGGAACATCGTCCAGAATGCCGTCAACTCCAAGGATCACACCACGCTGGTCGCTGCTGTGAAGGCCGCCGGCCTGGTCGATACGCTGGAAGGCAAGGGCCCGTTCACGGTGTTCGCGCCGACCAACGCCGCGTTCGGCAAGCTGCCAGCCGGCACCGTCGACACCCTGGTGAAGCCCGAGAACAAGGCGACTCTCACCAAGATCCTGACCTACCATGTGGTGCCGGGTAAGCTGGAAGCCTCCGACCTCGCCGACGGCAAGAAGCTCAAGACCGTTCAGGGCGAAGAACTGACCATCAAGCGGTCGGGCAACACGGTGACGATCATCGATGCCAAGGGCGGTTCCTCGACCGTCACGATCCCGAACGTCAATCAGTCGAACGGTGTGATCCACGTGGTCGATACCGTCCTGATGCCGTCGTAACACCATGCGCGCCTGATTAGCCCCCCACGGGGTGCGCAAGACGCGAGCCGGGGCAACCCGGCTCGCTTTTTTGTGACCGCCATAGCCGGTGGGCATCAACTTGATAGCCTGCATGACAGTAACGAAGCGCCGGTTCCCGGCGTATAAGGGGGTATCGGCGTTCAGCGACGGAACCATCATGTCCAGTCTTGCAGTCAGCGACCAGCACACAGCACCCGCACCCTCGGTGAAGGTCATTCAGCCGGCGTGGGTCCGCACCGTGCACTGGATCAATGCCGTGGCGGTGATCCTGATGATCATGTCGGGATGGCAGATCTACAACGCCTCGCCGCTGTTCAACTTCAGCTTCTCGCATTCGATTACGCTCGGCGGCTGGCTCGGCGGCGCGCTGCTCTGGCATTTCGCGGCGATGTGGCTGTTGATGGTCAATGGCCTCGTCTATCTCACGCTCGGTTTTGTGACTGGGCGCTTCCGTAAAAAGCTGCTGCCGATTAGCCCGTCGGGCGTGATTGCCGATACACGGGCGGCGCTGACCGGCAGGCTGTCGCATGACGACCTGACCAAATACAATTATGTGCAGAAGCTGCTCTATGCCGGCATCATCGTGGTCGGCATCGTCATCGTGCTGTCGGGGCTGTCGATCTGGAAACCGGTGCAGTTGCAATATCTGACGGCCTTGTTCGGCGGTTATGATGTCGCGCGTTACGTCCACTTCTTTTGCATGGCGGCAATCTGCGCGTTCCTGGTGGTTCATGTCGCGCTGGCGCTGTTGGTGCCGAAGAGCCTGCGCGCCATGATCATCGGCCGCTAGAGCACGATCCGGAAAAGTAGGAACGGGTTTTCCGAAAAGATCGTGCTCTAACAAAGAGAAGCATTCGAGGAGAACACATCATGGGCCGCATGCGCTCGCTTCTGATTCCCGGCGTCGACAAACGGCTGCTGATCAAAGACGCGGCGAAGGCAATGCCGGATCTGACGCGCCGGCGCTTCATCGCCGGCGGCGCGAGCCTCGGCGCGCTGACGGTCCTGACCGGGTGCGATGTGTCCGACAGCTATTCGGCCGAGACGCTGCTGACCAGGATTTCGAAATTCAACGATGCCGTTCAGGCCGCGATCTTCAACCCGGATGCACTGGCGCCGAGCTTCCCGGAAAGTGCGATCACGAAGCCGTTCCCGTTCAACGCCTATTACGAAGTCGACGACGCGCCCGAGGTCGACGGCAAGACATGGAAATTTGAGGTCCGCGGTCTCGTCGACAACAAGAAATCGTGGACCCTGGAGGAACTCTACAAGCTGCCGCAGGTCAAGCAGGTCACGCGCCATATCTGCGTCGAGGGCTGGAGTGCGATCGGGAGCTGGACCGGCACGCCGCTGCGCGATTTCCTTAAACTGGTCGGCGCCGATACTCGCGCCAAATATTGCTGGTTCCAGTGCGCCGATAGCGAAGGCTACAACAGTCCGCTCGATATGCGGACCGCGCTGCATGCGCAAACCCAGATGACCTTCAAATTCGGCGATGAAATCCTGCCGCGCGCTTATGGCTTCCCGATGAAGATCCGGGTGCCGACCAAGCTCGGCTTCAAGAATCCGAAATACGTGGTGTCGATGGAAGTCACCAACGACTACAAGGGCGGCTACTGGGAAGACCAGGGATACAATTCGTTCAGCGGCAGTTGAATCTGTCGTCATTCCGGTTTCGCTCGTTTCACCCGCGCCCCGGAATGACGAACTTTATTTCTGCACCAGCCTTCGCTGAAACGCCGTCGCAATCGCACCCAACACCAGCATCGCCGCGCCCGCATTGAGCGCATAGGACAGGCTGCCCAACGCGTCGGTGATCGCTCCGGTGACGGTCGGCCCGAGCGTCTGGCCGATGCCGAAGGCGATGGTCATCGCAGCGATCGCGGTGGGCCATGCTGCGGGGGGATAATTGAAGCGCACGAACGCCGTGGTCGAGCCGACAATCGCAAAGAACGAGACGCCGAATACCAATGCCGATGTGGCGAGCAACGCCGGGGAGTGTCCAAATAGCGGCAACCCTGCGCCGATCGCGTTGACACCGAGAATAATCGCAGTGCTGATGCCACCGCCGTCGCGCGCCAGAACGCGGCGCCACAGCCACGGCGTCACGAACGCGCTCAAGCCGATCAGACACCAGAAAGCGCTTTGCGCCGCCGCGCCGCCACCAGCGTCGCGCACATACGCGATCATGAATGTCATGTAGGCAATGTATCCGGCGCCGAACAGAAAATAGCCGGCGAGATAGATCAGCACTGGCCCGATGGCGAATTTGATGGGCATCGCATCGGCGATACCGGCGTTTGTATCGAAGGGCGTCAGCAGCAATGGAATGGTCAGGACGATCGACAGCAGTGTCATCGCCCACCAGACGATCCACCATGATCCCGGCCCGAACGCCTGCAGCACGAATGGCGCGATCAGGCCGGATGACAGGATGCCGACCCCGGGTCCGGCGTAAAACAGGCTCAGCAGGAAGTTCGCCCGTTCCGGGCGCGATTGTGCAATGGTCGCCGCCAGCGCGGCACCGGCGACGAATGCAATCGCCGCGCCCAAACCCACGAGCAGCCGCGCAAAACTCAAAACAATGAAATTGCCTGATAATGCGCACAGCGCCAGCGATACCACGCAGGCCAGCGTTCCCCAGCGCACCGCGGCGGACAACCCAAATCGCTTCACCAGCCTGGATGCGAGCAACGCGCCGGCGAGGTACCCGGCTGCATTGATGGTGTTCATGAAGCCCGCGGCGGAATACGACCAGCCAAGCGAATCGCGCATGTCCGGCAGCACCAGCGAATAGGCGAAGCGGCCGATGCCAAGACCGACCGTGGGTGCCAGCGACAGGATCAGGATCAGCCGCGCAGAATGCGCGTGAGGCGAGGCACGGTCAGGGGTTGGCAAAGGGAACTACTCCGGCAGATGTCATCCTGACAGGCTCCGCCGCGATTGCACAGGGCGCCGGGCCGCAATGGTGTCTTGCCAATCGCGCAATGGCGCTCTAGCAATCCGCGCGATTATTGATGTTCTTCGTCATGTCCGGCCATGACGAGTTGAGCGAGGAAATACACCATGGCGACCCATAAACTGCTGCTTCTCCCCGGCGACGGCATCGGCCCCGAAGTGATGGCGGAGGTGAAACGCCTGATCGACTGGCTCAACGCGGAAGGCATTGCGCAGTTCGAGGCCGAGCAGGGACTGGTCGGCGGCGCCGCCTATGATGCCGACAAGGTCGCGATCACCGACGCCACCATGGCGCTGGCGCAGGCGAGCGACGCGGTGATCTTCGGCGCGGTCGGCGGGCCAAAGTGGGATCAGGTGCCGTACGACGTGCGTCCCGAAGCCGGCCTGCTGCGCCTGCGCAAGGACATGGCGCTGTTCGCCAACCTTCGTCCCGCGACCTGTTATCCCGCGCTTGCGGAAGCCTCTAGCCTGAAGCGCGAGGTGGTCGAGGGCCTCGATATCATGATTGTGCGCGAACTGACCGGCGGGGTGTATTTCGGCGAGCCGAAAACCATCACCGATCTCGGCAACGGCCAGAAGCGCGCCATCGATACCCAGGTCTACGACACCTATGAAATCGAGCGCATCGCCCGCGTCGCGTTCGATCTAGCGCGCAAGCGCCGCAACAAAATGACCTCGATGGAAAAACGCAACGTCATGAAATCAGGCGTGCTCTGGAACGAGGTGGTGACGCAGGTGCATGCGCGCGAATACAAGGACGTGCAGCTCGAGCATCAGCTCGCCGATTCCGGCGGCATGAATCTGGTGAAATGGCCGAAACAATTCGACGTCATCGTCACCGACAATCTGTTCGGCGACATGCTCTCGGATATCGCGGCGATGCTGACCGGCTCGCTCGGCATGCTGCCGTCGGCCTCGCTCGGCGAGGTCGATGTCAAAACCAAAAAGCGCAAGGCGCTGTACGAGCCGGTGCACGGATCGGCGCCCGATATTGCCGGCAAGGGACTAGCCAATCCGATCGCCATGCTCGCTTCATTTGGCATGGCGTTGCGCTATTCGTTCGATATGGGCGCGTTGGCCGACAAACTCGATTCTGCGATCGCGGCGGTGCTCGCCAACGGCCTGCGCACGGCCGACATCAAGTCCGAGGGCACCACGGCGGTCTCGACGACGCAGATGGGCGAAGCAATCCTGAAAGAATTGCAGGCGCTGCACGCTTAGGGCACAGGCTTTTCCACCGTCGTCCCGGCGAACGCCGGACCCATACGCCGAGGATTCTTAATTTCGGCACTGTGGTTGAGGCCTTCTGCAACACGCGACGCCAGAGGTGATGGGTCCGGCGTTCGCCGGGACGACCTGCATTTAATATAGCGTCCCGGGCATCACGCTGTACGCAGCGATATCAATCCGGGTACAGCGGGAGTGACCGCTGATAGCCGCCCATGTCCGATGGCGGATTCAGCGGCTGGCGATCGATCGGGCGGTTATTGTTCTCACGCGCAAACGATGGGTACCCGAGCTCCGGTGGGAACGCGTAATCGGTGAATTTGCGGTCGCCAGGCAATACTTCCACGCCAGCGTCGAGCCACGAACGCTTGGTGATGTAGACCCGCGTGTGCGGCCCCTGCTGGTACGACACGTTGGGGCCGCCCGGACCGTAGGCAGTGCTGTTGCCGTCGTAATGTTTCCGCTTCGTGGTCTGCGCATCGGCCTGGGTAGCCCCGAGGCCAACAGCGATGACACCAACCGCCGCGAGCGACAGCACAAACTTGTTTACGGCGGGAAATTTGAAAGTCATCGCGTCCTCTTGGGCTGGCGGATCGCCATATCCGATTTCCACACAATTTAGCTGCCGGGGCCATACGGCCACAAGGTCAATCGGGCCACACCGCATCACAATAATGCGGTCGGAAGCGAAAAAGTTGCATGAAACCGGCGTCTTGGCCGACGCGCCACTCAGAGGGCGCCGCGCAGCCGGGGGTTTTCCGCGCCGGTCACCCAATCGGCCGATGTTGTTGACGTGGCTGATGGAGCGCAGCTACCGCGCCTGAGTTCGGCGTGGGCGAATAATTCAGCCAGTTTCGGCTCGTTTCCCGAGGTCAGCAGGATCAGACGGTTCAGAATACAGCCGATCGCGGCACGCTGCGCCGGCAAAGCGTCACGTTGGCACGACCAGCCGGAAATACGCAGATCGGGTTCGTCGAGGCGTTTGGTGAAGCCGAGACAAGGCGGCGCATCGCCCGCGCTGCCCGCAAGGCGAAGCAGCGTGACCGCGCCGAACTTACTGTCGATGATCCCGGCCGTTTCCAGTTCGCGGCCGCCCCCGGGGTCCATCCGATCAGCGATTTCGGCGGCGGCTGGTCCCGATGGGCTCAATTCGGCGCCGGGGCGATAGATTTCGAGCTCTGCTACGGGTTTTTCACCCGGGGCGGCCCAGTGCATGACGTCCTTGCGGCCGCCCTCGGGGTGCCGGAGGATTTCGTAAGCCTCTGTTTTTCCTGGTAAATCGAACTGGCTGACGGCGAATGACGGGTATGAGCGCGTCGCCACGCTCCAGCCTGCCTTGGCGGAAGGCTCCAAAGATGCGCTAACCGGCAATTCGTCCCACAGATGGATGCCGACGATGGCAAGCAGGGCGAGAACCCCCACATAGGCCACCAGACGCGCCAGCATGCCGCAGCATTCGTCGGCAAAGCTGTTTAGCGCCGGATGAATTCGGGTTCGATCATGGGGATTGGCACGGGTGGCCCAAAACGATTGCATCAAACGCCCATGCGCCCCGGTCTAACGTTGTCTTAATGGCGTTTCTCGCATAGAAGCGCTGCCTCCTCTCTTTCCGCCGCGGGCGGGGACGAGGCATTTTTCTTCGGAGAGTGAACGATGGGTTACAAAGTCGCGCTGGTCGGAGCGACCGGCAATGTCGGGCGGGAAATGCTCAACATTCTGGACGAACGCAAATTCCCGGCTGACGAGGTGGTGGCGCTGGCGTCACGCCGCAGCATGGGCGTCGAAGTGTCCTATGGCGACCGCACCCTGAAAGTCAAAGCGCTCGAGCATTACGATTTCAGCGATGTCGATATCTGCCTGATGTCGGCGGGCGGCGCGGTGTCCAGGGAATGGTCGCCGAAAATCGGCGCCGCCGGCGCCGTCGTGATCGACAATTCATCGACCTGGCGCATGGATCCGGACGTGCCGCTGATCGTGCCCGAGGTCAATGCGGATGCGGTCTCGGGTTTCGTCAAGAAGAACATCATCGCCAACCCGAACTGCTCGACCGCGCAACTTGTCGTCGCGTTGAAGCCGCTGCATGACAAGGCGGTCATCAAGCGCGTCGTGGTCTCGACCTATCAATCGGTCTCGGGCGCCGGCAAGGACGCCATGGATGAACTGTTTTCGCAGACCAAGGCGGTCTACACCAACAGCGAACTCATCAACAAGAAATTCCCGAAGCGTATCGCCTTCAACGTGATCCCCGAGATCGACGTGTTCATGGAGGATGGCTATACCAAGGAAGAATGGAAGATGATGATGGAGACCAAGAAGATTCTTGATCCCAAAATCAAGCTTACCGCGACCTGCGTGCGGGTGCCGGTGTTCGTCGGCCATTCCGAAGCCGTCAACATCGAGTTCGAGAACCCGATTTCGGCCGATGAGGCGCGCGACATTCTGCGCAATGCGCCGGGATGCCTTGTGATCGACAAGCGCGAACCGGGCGGCTACGTCACGCCCTATGAAGCGGCGGGCGAGGACGCGACCTACATCAGCCGCATCCGCGAGGACGCCACGGTGGAGAACGGCCTGGTGTTGTGGTGCGTGTCGGACAATCTGCGCAAGGGCGCCGCGCTGAATGCGATCCAGATCGCCGAATGCCTGATCAACCGCAAGCTGATCAGCGCCAAGAAAAAGGCGGCGTAGATCGCAGGAGCCGGAAGTCCGATGACCGAACAGCCGGCTACCTATCGGCCGAATCCGAGGCTCAAACGCGTCGAGACCGGATTCGAAAGTCTGATTTTCAACAGCCGCTGGCTGATGGCGCCGTTCTATTTTGGCCTCGTCGTCAGCCTCGCCGTGCTGTTGCTCAAATTCTGCATGATACTGTGGGAGTTCATCGTCCACGCGCCGGGCTCCAAGGAGTCCGACATCATCCTCGGCGTGCTCAGCCTGATCGACGTCTCGCTCACCGGCAATTTGATCCTGATCGTGGTGTTTTCCGGCTACGAGAATTTCGTCTCCAAGATCGATCCCGGTGGCCATCCGGACTGGCCGGATTGGATGACCAAGGTCAATTTCGGCGGGCTGAAGCAGAAGCTGCTCGCCTCAATCGTCGCGATATCAGCGATCCAGGTGCTGAAGGCATTCATGAACATCGACACCGTCTTCGACGCCCAGAAGCTGGCATGGCTGGTCGGCGTGCATCTGATGTTCGTGGTCTCGGCGTTCATGCTGGCGCTGGCTGACCGCTGGAGCGGCGGCGATCATGGCGGCGAATAGGGGCATTGAGGCAAGACCCTCATGGAGAGGAGCGCGGCTTTGGGCGTCTCGAACCATGAGGTTACGTCGGTGCTGCAGCCATCCTTTGAGACGCGCTTCGCGCTCCTCAGGATGAGGTCTGTATCTCCCCAACGCCGCGAAATTCCTTTGCCGCCTGATCGAGCACGAACAGCGAGCCCTCGGCCACGCCGAAATAGGCGCCGTGCAAATGCAATTCGCCGCGCTCGACGAGCGCCTGCACGAAGGGAAACGTCAGCAGGTTTTCCAGGCTCCGGAACACGGCCGCCTTCTCGATCCGGGTGGTGAAATCAGCCATCGTCTCGCGGTCGCGCTGCTCGACTTTCTCACCGGGCTTGATGAACATCGACATCCACCTGCCGATGAAGTCGCCGGGCGACAACGGCTCGATATTGTCGATGAAGGCGCGGATGCCGCCGCATTGCGCATGGCCAAGCACCACGATGTGTTTTACGCGTAGCGCCCGAACCGCGTATTCCAGCGCCGCCGAGACGCCGTGTGCGCCGCCGTCCGGCTGATACACCGGCACCAGATTGGCGACGTTGCGCACCACGAACAGTTCGCCGGGACCGGCATCGAAGATCACCTCCGGCGAGACGCGGGAATCGCAGCAGCCGATCACCATCACGTCCGGGGCCTGGCCGCGCTCGGACAGTTCGCGGTAGCGCGTTTGCTCGGTGGGCAGCCGTTGCGAGGTGAAGGTCCGATAGCCTTCGAGCAGATGTTGCGGGAACGATGACATGACAGTGGCTAACCATATGCCGGAAGCCCGAACAAGCCTTTCGGACGACGGGCTGAAATGATAGAGCATGATCCGGAAAAGTGGGCACCGGTTTTCCGAGAAGATCATGCTCAAAAAATAGGATGCCGATAAGCCCGCTTCGACAAAATCGAACGGGACCTGTCGCGTCGGGTGCAAAATCTTCCAGGGAACCAGCCTATGATCCGTCCGCGCCGCAGCCTGTTGTTCATGCCCGGATCGAACGCGCGGGCGCTGGAAAAAGCCCGCAACCTGCCGGCCGACGGCCTCATCCTCGACCTCGAGGACTCCGTCGGCCCCGATGCCAAGGCCATGGCGCGCGACCAGATCGCGAAAGCCATCGCGGCAAAAGGGTTCGGCAAGCGCGAGGTCCTGATCCGGGTCAACAGCCTGGATACGCCGTGGTGGATCGATGACGTCGCGATGGCCGGCAAGGCGCGACCCGACGGTATTCTGTTTCCCAAAATTTCCAGCGTCGAGGATCTCAGGACCATCGCCGATCGCCTCAGCGCCATCGACGCGGATCCATCGATCAAGGTCTGGGCGATGATCGAGACCGCGCGTGCCGTGCTGCATGCCGAGGAACTCGCCGCTGCCACGCGCGATTCCAATACCCGGCTCGCCGGGTTTGTGTTCGGGCCGAACGATATTTCGCGGGAGACACGAATACGCATGCAGCCCGGCCGCGCGGCAATGCTGCCGCTGATCACGCACTGCATTCTCGCCACCCGCGCCTACGGCCTCGAAATTCTCGATGGGCCTTATAGCGACTTCAGCAATGTCGACGGCTTTGGTCAGGAATGCGCGCAAGCGCGCGATCTTGGTTTTGATGGCAAGACACTGATTCATCCGGGCCAGATCGAGGCCTGCAACGCGATCTTCACGCCGCCGGCGGAAGAAGTCGCCTACGCCCGCAAAATCATCGCGGCGTTCGAACGACCAGAGAACGTCTCGCGCGGCGCGATCCAGCTCGACGGCCACATGGTGGAGCGGCTGCACGCCGACATGGCCAAGCGCACCATTGCGATTGCGGATGCGATCGCAGCGATGGGGAATTGATTCTATTCCGCCTAATGCCGCTTCTTCCCTTCTCCCCTTGTGGGAGAAGGTGGCCATAGGCGGCCTCCGGCCGCCGTTCTTAGTAGGACGCCGACGCGGTGCGTCGGCTATGCGCAGTCCGTGCCGGATGAGGGGTTACGGTCTATCGATAGACCGCGACCCCTCATCCGTCTCGAATTCGCTCCGCTCATTTCGAGCCACCCTCTCCCACAACGGGAGAGGGGAAGAGGGACGGCATTGTCTCAAGGCGCCCCAAATTTCTCCGTCGCCCACGTATACAGGCTTCCCGGAATAGGCCGCTGGTTGCCGCGGCCCTTCGGCGAAACGTGAAAGCCCACTATTTCAGGATCCGCAATCAGCGCTGAAAAATCCGAGGGCTCGAAGAAAAGCTTCGGTTCGGCATGAACAGCATAAAACGAATTCTTCGGCAGCGCATAGTTCAGTTCGCCGGCGCGGCGCGCCAGCGCGGTCAGTGCCGCCGGACCGTAGATCGCGACACGAATATCGGAAAGCCGCTTCGATCCGCCGCGCAGTTTGCGCAGTGCGAACGTCAGGCGGTGCCGCAGCGCCAGCCAGTCCGGCGTCAACTCGTCCTGTTGCATCAGCGAAGCGAATGCCGTGACGATGGGGTCGCCCGCCGGCAGATAGAGCACGGAATTGCCGAGCTGGCGCGGCCGCTCCCAGGCAAAATAGGGCTTTGCCGGGTCGATCTCGACCGGCTTTAACAGCAGCACATCGGCATCGAGCCACAGGCCTGCGCCCTGCGCCATCAACCGCATCCGGAAGAAATCGCTGAATTGCAGCGTGGTCCAGTCGCGCCACACGCCATCCGAACCTGTTGGGCGCAGTTTTTCCGCGAACGCATGCGGCAGGATCGCCTCAGCCTCGGCGTTGCCAACGCCATCGGGCAATTGCGCGAGCGGTTCGAAACTGTAGACGGTGACCTTATGGCCTGCTGCGACCTGCGATCTCAGGCACAATCTTCTGAGCGCATCGAGCGGGCCATGCCAGAAGGTGACGACTTCAGGCACCATGCGCGTCACCTCGGAAGCGTTTTCGAGCGAAAGCCTGCCCCGGACTTGATCCGGGGTGGAAACCGGTTCGCTTCAGAAAATGCGTCAAACAAAATAGATAGTTTCGGTTCTGATTCAATCAGAACCGAAGGGGTCGTGAAGGATGAGATCAGGCCCAGGCGCGCGCGGTCTTTGCCTTTGCCTCGTAGCTGTCGATCGAGGCCTTCTTCTCCATGGTGAGACCGATGTCGTCGAGGCCGTTCATCAGGCAGTGCTTGCGGAACGGATCGATCTCGAATTTCACCGTGCCGCCGTCAGGTCCACGAATTTCCTGATTGGGCAGATCGATGGTCAGCGTCGCATTGGCGCCGCGCTCGGCATCGTCGAACAATTTGTCGAGGTCTTCCTGGGTGACGCGGATCGGCAGAATGCCGTTCTTGAAGCAGTTGTTGTAGAAGATGTCGCCGAACGAGGTCGAGATCACGCAGCGGATGCCGAAATCGAGCAGCGCCCACGGCGCGTGCTCGCGGCTCGAACCGCAACCGAAATTGTCGCCCGCGACCAGAACCTTGGCGTTGCGATAGGCGGGCTTGTTGAGGATGAAATCCGGATTCTCGCTGCCGTCATCGTTGTAGCGCTGCTCCGAGAACAGGCCCTTGCCAAGGCCGGTGCGCTTGATGGTCTTCAGATACTGCTTCGGGATGACCATGTCGGTATCGACATTGATGATCTTCAGCGGCGCCGCGACGCCTTCCAGCGTGGTGAACTTGTCCATGGCTCGATCTCGGGGTTCCAGATGCAATATTGCACGAGAGAATTTGCGGACTTGCACCTCGAAAGTTGCAAACCCGCAAATGGATGGCGGGTTTTATCCCGATAGCGGCCTCGGTCAAAGGCCAAATTATGCAATGCTAATCGGCTCGTGCCTCGATCGCCTCCATGTCGTCGTCGGAAAGGCCGAAATGGTGGCCGATCTCATGAATCAGCACGTGGCGAACGATATGGCCCAGCGTCTCCTCATGTTCAGCCCAGTAATCCAGGATCGGCCGGCGATACAGCCAGACCATATTGGGCAGCCGCGCGATGTCCTCATTGCTGCGGAACGGCAGGCCTACGCCCTGGAACAGGCCGAGCAGGTCGAATTCGCTTTCGGCCTGCATCTCGTCGAGAACCTCATCGGTCGGAAAGTCATCGACACGGATGATCACGCCCTCGCACAGGTCGCGAAAGCCCTTCGGCAGGCGCTCGAAAATCTCGTGCGCCATGGCTTCCATCTCGGCAAGCGATGGTGTTTTGGCTGATGTCCACATCGTATCTCTTTAGCATAAGCATCTGCCGGTTTGGGACCTCAGGTGCAGTTGACGTTGGCGCGGCAATCGGAGACCGTGGGGCCCGTAACAGGTTTGGGTGGGCGTCATGATACGGGTCAAGACAACGGCGATATGGCTGGCTTTTGCAGGCACTTTTTTGCTGCCGCTGTCCGGAACCAAGGCGCAAACCGCACCGTCCGTAATGCGGGTCGCGCAGGCGTCGCAGCCCGTCGCCGCCGAGGCTCCTGCGCAGAGCCGTACCAGACGGCCGCTGAGGCGCGTACCGGTCTATCCGCGGTACCAGCCGGAACCCGACGGCGTCTATCCCCGCTATTATCCCGGCCCCAATGCCGTACGGGACTGCACCGCAACTTACGTTCAGGAATACCGGCCGAGCGGCACCGTGATCGTGCCGCGCATGAGCTGCTTCTGGCGTCCCGGCTAGCTTCTGCCGTTCTCAGTGCCGCCGCGCCGCGCCGATCAATCCGGCGCCGATCACCAGCGCTGAGGTTCCACACACGATGATGGCCATGGCCAGTTGCGTGAAGCTGCTGGCGGTGCCCGGACCTCCGCCGGGGCCTTGCGACGCGAAAGCCGCGTTGGTCCACCACACGGCGGCGACCGTTGACGTGATCGCCAAGGCGATTCGCGATATCCGATGCCTTGTTCGAGACGATGGCATGACAATCTCCTGTGACGAAGTTTTCAGAAGATACGGACCGCAGCCTATGCCGGTTTTGAAATGTGCGGCGAAAATGTTGTTGTGCGAAGCGGGAACCTGACAGCGCGACGTGCATTCATGTCCTGGTGCAGGCATTCACTTCACATTCACGTCGCTCGCTCTAGCTTGCGACCCGCTGCGGCGAGGCGGCTGTTAAATCAACCGCAACGCCGCTGGCGTGATCGGCGATGACCCCGAGGAGAATATATATGAACGTGACGAAAGTTCTGGGATTTGCTGCAGTCGGCGGATTGCTGATGCTGGCCGCTCCAACTGAGCGCGCCCAGGCGCTGTCGCTGGCCAATCCCGGTGCCGCAGCGGCAGTCCAGGACGGTTCGAAGCAGGTGACCACGGACGTGTATTGGCGCCGTGGGGGTTACCACCGTCGTTGGCATCGCCATTGGCGCCGCCGGTGGTGAGTTCTGCTTAACCGCGCGAGATCAAACAGGCCCGCATTTGCGGGCCTGTTTTTTTGTGGCCGCGATGGTGGTTGCCGACTCACGCTCGTGCATGATCCGCCAAGGCACTGCCCTTGGGGTGTGACCCAAGGGGCGAGCGATTTGGCGATAGGATCACGCGCTCTTCCAATAACGACGCGCGTCGCTTCGAGATCGCGATCCACACATTCATGACGCGTTCAGATCGTCGTCGTTAGTTTCATGTTGGGAGCGACCGCGATGGACGCGCCGAAGAGAGACCACTGTGTGGCCTCGTTTTCGTCGCCCACATTCAGGGAGGTTTTCACATGATGAAGATCCTAGTTCCCAAGCGCGGCCTCGTTCGTTGCTGGAGCCTTGCGGCAGCTGCGATACTGATGCTGTCGACTGTACCGGATCAGCGCGCCGAGGCGCTTTCGCTGATCAATCCGGGTGCGGCGCCGACAGCCAGGATTTCCTCCGACGATCTGACCACCGAAGTTCGCGGCGGGCATGGCGGTGGCGGCCATGGTGGTGGTTTCCACGGTGGCGGCTTTCACGGCGGCGGCTTCCATGGTGGCGCCTTTCACGGCGGGGGATTCCGAGGCGGCGGCTTCCATGGCGGCGGTTTTCGCGGCGGCCATGTTTTCCACGGCGGGGGCTTTCATCACGGCGGCTTCGCGTTCCGGCATCATTTTCACCGGCATTTCTACTACGGGCCGTCCTATTATTATTACCCGTACTACCACCGCTGCCGGATCATCTGGACCTATTACGGCCCGCGCCGCATCTGTCATTTCCACCACTGGCACCACCGGTGGCATCATCGCGGATACTGGTGAATTCTGTAGCGGAGGGTGAAAGTAATTCAGGCGTCTGGCGCGCCTTCAGCAAAAGCATGCCCTCGGATCCGGTCCGAGGGCTGCAAAGAAATGTTGCCGCCCTTAATCCCAGTTCTTGAATTTCCAGGATTTGACCTTCCAGGGTGTCAGCGTTTCCATGCGCCACTGCACCCACCGGTCCGGTGGCCAGTGGCTGAGCCGCGACGCTTCCTTGACCTCGGGCTGCACGATGCGCTGGGCATAGCGACGCCGGCTCTGGCGCGTCGCTTCGCTGATCATATCGACGAATTCAGGCTTGTCGGTCATGGCCCGCTCCTCGCGAAACGCCTCGCCTTTACAAGCGCAAGTCTGCTCCCGTCACCTTAACGAGTTGTTTCCAGAACGCCTCGACCTTGAAGCGAAGGGTGTGGCTTACCGCCACTCCCTGATATCGACGAAGTGTCCGGCGATCGCCGCGGCCGCCGCCATCGCTGGCGAGACCAGATGGGTGCGGCCCTTGAATCCCTGACGGCCCTCGAAATTACGGTTCGAGGTCGAGGCGCAGCGCTCTTCCGGCGACAGCTTGTCGGGATTCATCGCAAGACACATCGAGCAGCCCGGCTCGCGCCATTCAAATCCGGCCTTGATGAAAATCTTGTCGAGGCCTTCGGCTTCCGCCTGCTCCTTCACGATGCCCGAGCCCGGCACGATCATCGCATTGACGTGGCCATTGACGGTTTTGCCTTCGGCGATCTTGGCGGCTGCGCGCAGATCCTCGATGCGGCCGTTGGTGCAGGAACCGATGAAGACGCGATCGAGCTTGATATCGGTGATCCTGGTGCCGGCCTTCAGGCCCATGTAATTCAGCGCGCGATGTTTCGAGAGCCGCTTGGCTTCATCGGCGATCTGGTCGGGATCCGGCACCACGCCCGATATCGACACCACGTCTTCCGGTGAAGTGCCCCAGGTCACGATCGGCGGCAGCTTGGCCGCGTCGAGCCTGATCTCGTGATCGAAATGCGCGCCCTCGTCGGAGCGCAGCGTCTCCCAATAGCGCATCGCGGCGTCCCACATATCGCCCTTCGGCGACATCGGGCGGCCTTTCAGAAACTCGAAGGCCTTTTCATCGGGCGCGACCAGCCCGGCGCGGGCGCCGCCTTCGATCGACATGTTGCAGACGGTCATGCGGCCTTCCATCGAGAGCGCACGGATCGCGTCGCCGGCATATTCCAGCACATAGCCGGTGCCGCCGGCGGTGCCGATCTCGCCGATGATCGCCAGAATGATGTCCTTGCCGGTGACGCCGTCGGGCAATTGCCCATCGACGATGGCGCGCATGTTCTTGGCTTTTTTCTGGATCAGGGTTTGCGTCGCCAGCACATGCTCGACTTCCGATGTGCCGATGCCGTGCGCGAGCGCGCCGAACGCGCCATGCGTGGAAGTGTGGCTGTCGCCGCAGACGATGGTGGTGCCGGGCAGCGTGAAACCTTGCTCGGGGCCGATGACGTGCACGATGCCCTGACGCTTGTCGAACTCGTTGTAATATTCGATGCCGAATTCCCTGGCGTTCTCGGCCATCACGCGCATCTGCTCGATGCTTTCCGGATCCGGATTGGGCTTGGAACGGTCGGTGGTCGGGATGTTATGGTCGACGACGGCCAGCGTTTTCTCTGGCGCGTGGACCTTGCGGCCGGTGGTGCGCAAACCTTCGAAGGCCTGCGGCGAGGTCACCTCGTGGACCAGATGGCGGTCGATATAGAGCAGGCAGGTGCCGTCATCGGCTTCGTGAACCAGATGATCGTTCCAGATTTTGTCGTACAGCGTGGTCGGTTTGGACATGAGCGTAAGCCCTTGAATAAGATTTTGCGTGAGCAGGTAAGCGCGTATACGCGCAACAGTCGAAGCGCCGGCGCGATATCAGATCGCGCGCGCAAGCCCTGACGTCGCGGAGGTCGTGAACCGTCCGAAGAAACGGCCAGGCAAACGACGATGATCGTCGATCACGATCCGTGCGGCGAGCTGGTCAGCGAAGCTGGTCTGATCTGGAACCATTCTATTTTCTAGCACAGCGTCGGCCATCGCGACAATCAGTCGATGGGCATCGGGACATTGCCTAGATAGGCATTCGCAACAAAAAAGCGCGGGGTGAACCCGCGCCTTTCGTCAAATCCATTGCGGACTCTAGAATTACTCGCCGACGGCGGCGGCCTGCGGGCGGTCCGTCTTCTTCTCGACGATGCGGGCCGACTTGCCGCGCAGGTTGCGCAGGTAATACAGCTTGGCGCGGCGCACCTTGCCGCGGCGCACCACCTTGATCGAGTCGATCATCGGCGACATCACGGGGAATACGCGCTCGACACCTTCGCCGTACGAAATCTTGCGAACGGTGAAGCTCTCGTTGAGCCCGCCGCCGGAACGGCCGATGCAGACGCCCTCATAGGCCTGAACGCGCGAGCGGTCGCCTTCGACCACCTTCACGTTGACGATCACGGTGTCGCCCGGTACGAATTCCGGAATGACCTTGCCGGCGGACAGCTTTTCGAACTGCTCTTTTTCGAGCTCTTGAATAAGGTTCATCGCAAAAATCTCCATCGGCGGCGCGCCCCAGCCAGTCATCGCGGGCTGCGCGAACGTCCATCTATCCTGCCATTGCGCGGATTTGGCGCTCCTATACGGCAAAGGCGGAGCGTTGTCACCCATCCGTCGTGTTTTTTGGGCGTTTTTGGCGAATCCCTGGCCGGATTGGTCTTGCGGCCCAAAGATCGGGCCGCCGCGCCCTCGTCAGGGCCTCAGCCTCGGCCTGGCGCCAGGCCGCGACCCGGGCGTGGTCCCCGGACAGCAGGATATCCGGGATCGGCTGGCCCTCGAATTCCTGCGGACGGGTATATTGCGGGTATTCCAATAGCCCGTCGGAAAAGCTTTCATCCGCCCCGGAGGCCAGTTTTCCCATCACGCCGGGCAGCAGCCGGACACAGGCGTCGATCAGCGCCATCGCGGCGATTTCACCGCCGGACAGCACATAATCGCCGATCGAAATCTCCTCGAGCCCACGGGCCTGGATGACCCGCTGGTCGATGCCCTCAAAGCGGCCACAGACGATCAGCGGTCCGGGTCCAGCGGCCAGTTCCGCAATCCGGGACTGGGTCAATGGCCGACCCCGCGGGCTCATCAGCAGCCGTGGTTGGTCACTTGGTGGGTTCCTTGGCCGATCGGGGGATATATCGGCCGCGTCGATGGCCGCCGCCAGCACGTCGGCGCGCAGCACCATCCCCGGGCCGCCGCCGGCCGGTGTATCGTCGACGCTGCGGTGGCGGTCAGTGGCCGAATCCCGGATGTCCCGCGCCTCCAGCGCCCATAGCCCGGACGCCAGCGCCTTGCCCGCGAGGCTCACGCCAAGCGGACCGGGGAACATCTCCGGGAACAGCGTCAGAACGGTTGCGCGCCAGGTCATTCTGGAAACCATTACGAATTAATTCGAGCGTCATACGCGGGCAAAAGGCGCGAAGCGCCGTCTTAACGTGTGAACACCCGCGTATCCATCACCTTCGTGAATGATGGATCGCCGGATCAAGCCCGGCGATGACGCTGATTAGGTTGCAACGCCGTGGGTTAGGATTGATTCTCGTCGCCTTCAATCTCATCAGGCAATTCGATCACCACGCGCCCGCCGGCGAGATCGACTGACGGCACCACGGCGTTGGTAAATGGCAGCAGCATGGTCGTGCCATGCGCTGGCGCGATCTCGATGATGTCGCCGGCGCCGAAATTGTGGATCGCGATCACGCGGCCGAGAGGCTCGTTCGCGGCATTGACCGCGGCAAGCCCGATCAGGTCGGCGTGGTAATACTCGTCCTCGTCGGTCGCCGGCAGCTTGTCGCGCGCGATGTAGAGCTCGACGCCGTTGAGACGTTCGGCATCCTCCCGCGTGGCGACACCTTTCAGCGTCGCGACCAGATGGCCCTTTGCCTCGCGTGCGGTCGCAACTTCAAACGAACGCGCGCCGTCCTTGGTCGTGAGCGGGCCATAACCCGTCACCGCCAGCGGATCTTCGGTGAAGGTCCACAGCTTTACGGCGCCGCGCACGCCATGCGCGGCTCCGATCCGGGCGATGCAGATGTGTGCCGCCATCGCCACGCGTCGTTGCGCTTACTTCTTGGCGGCGGCAGCGGCGGCCGTGGCGGCGGCTTCGGCGTTGGCCTTGCGTTCCTTGCGCGGCACGGCCTTTTCCGGATTGCTGCGCGCGGCGCGCTTGGCGACACCGGCGGCATCGAGGAAACGCGACACGCGATCCGACGGCTGCGCGCCCTTGGCCAGCCAGCCCTTGACCTTGTCCATATCGAGCTTCAGCCGTGCCTCATTGTCCTTCGGCAGCAGCGGATTGAAATGGCCGAGCCGTTCGATGAAGCGGCCATCGCGGGGAAAACGCGAGTCGGCAACAACGACATGATAGACGGGACGCTTCTTGGTGCCTGCACGGGCGAGGCGGATAACGACTGACATTTAGTTCTCCTGAGAGTTCGAAAGTAATGTGAGCGATTAGATTTTCGTTGGCGTCATTGCGAGGAGCGGAGCGACGAAGCAATCCAGTTTTGCTTGCGGCCTGGATTGCTTCGCTAGCGCTCGCAATGACGGATTAAGTCATTTCTTCTTCCCCAGTCCGGGGAAGCCGCCGAGACCCGGCAGGTTCGGCTTGCCACTGAGACCCGTGAGTCCCGGCAAGTTCGGCAGGCCGGAGCGAAGACCTGCCGGAAGGTCTTTGGGCAGCGCGGGCATGCCGCCCGGTCCTGCACCGCCGGGCATTTTTTCCGCGAGCGCCTTCATCTGATCGGGCGATGGCGTGCCGCCGCCAAAGCCCATCGCCTGCGCGATGCCGGCCATCGGGCCGCGCTTGCCCTGTCCCATGGCCTTCATCATGTCGGCCATGTTCCGGTGCATCTTCAGCAGCTTGTTGACTTCCTCGACCTTGAGGCCGGCGCCGGCGGCGATGCGCTTCTTACGGCTGGCCTTGAGGATGTCGGGATTCTTGCGCTCCCGCCGCGTCATCGAATCGATCACCGCGACCTGGCGCTTGATGATCTTGTCGTCGAGCCCCGCATTGGCGATCTGGTTCTTCATTTTCGCGATGCCCGGCATCATGCCCATCAGCCCGCTGATGCCGCCCATATTCGCCATCTGCAAAAGCTGCTCGCGCATGTCGGACAGGTCGAACTGACCCTTGCGCATCCTCTCGGCGACAACAGCGGCCTTTTCCGCGTCGATATGGGCCGCGGCTTTTTCCACCAGCGACACCACGTCGCCCATGCCGAGAATTCGCCCCGCGATCCGGCTCGGATGAAAATCTTCCAGCGCGTCGGTTTTTTCACCGGTGCCGATCAGCTTGATCGGCTTGCCCGTGACCGCGCGCATCGACAGCGCCGCGCCGCCGCGGCCGTCGCCGTCAACGCGCGTCAGTACAATGCCGGTGAGGCCGACGCGGTCGTCGAACGAGCGCGCGAGGTTGACCGCGTCCTGGCCGGTCAGCGAGTCCGCGACCAGCAATACTTCATGCGGATTGGCGGTGGATTTGATCTCGGCGGCTTCCGCCATCATTTCTTCGTCGAGCGTGGTACGCCCGGCGGTATCGAGCAGCACCACGTCGTAACCGCCGAGTTTGGCGGCTTCCAGCGCGCGGCGCGCGATCTGCGGCGGCTTCTGGCCGGCCACGATCGGCAGCGTCTGAATATCGAGATCGCGGCCGAGTACCGCCAATTGCTCCATCGCCGCCGGACGATAGACGTCGAGCGAGGCCATCAGTACCTTGCGCTTGTCGCGCTGGGTCAGGCGGCGGGCGAGTTTTGCCGTGGTCGTGGTTTTGCCGGAGCCCTGCAAGCCGACCATCATGATCGCGACCGGCGGCACGGCATTGAGGTCGATGGTCTGGCCGTCGGAGCCGAGCGTGGCGATCAGTTCGTCATGAACGATCTTCACCACCATCTGGCCGGGCGTCACCGACTTGACGACGGTGGCGCCGATCGCCTGTTCGCGGACCTTTTCGGTGAAGCTTCGGACCACGTCGAGCGAGACGTCGGCCTCGAGCAACGCGCGGCGCACCTCGCGCATTGCGGCATCGACGTCGGCTTCCGTCAGCGAACCGCGTCGCGTCAGCCGATCGAGAATGCCACCAAGCTTTTCCGACAGATTGTCGAACAATTCCGTTTTTCCTTCGTCATGGCCGAGCTCCCGGCCATCCACGTCTGTCTTTCACCTCGCCCCGCTTGCGGGGAGAGGTCGGCGCGTAACGCCGGGTGAGGGGGCGCCGGAGCAAGTAAGTGCCCCTCACCCCGACCCTCTCCCCGCAAGAGCGGGGCGAGGAGAAGAAACAGCCACGCCGTGTAGGCGCGGAGTTACTCGAATACCTGCCGTCATCACCCGCGAAAACGGGCATCCAGTATTCCGCAGCTTCGCGGCTCAATCGAGACGCTCTGGATCACCCGCTTTCGCGGATGATGACGACCTATGTGCCTTGGCACAGAACGCCAAGGCGATGTTCCAAACACTTTTGCGCCCGAGGGCGCATCGCGCTGTCGGGCGTTTACCTCCGGTCTCCAGGGCCGGGCGGCGGGTCGAAAAGAACGTCTTTCCGATGATTGGGCGGATTTACAGCGGCAAGCCGGACAAGTCAAGGAAACTTGGATGTTGGTCTGCGAGAAGATTTCTTAAGCCATTAGAAACAAAGAGTATTTTGGTTTGCCCGATTTCAAGTCCTATCAAAGAAATTTTGATCGAGCGAAGCCGCAATGAAACGCTTGCCGCCGGTTCCATGTTGGGCGCGCCAGCGCCATATAGCGCGTTATGACTTCCATCCCGCCACTCACTTCGTGATCCCGTGCCAATCACCCGCCGCCGGCTCCTCACCGCCCTCGCAGGCTTGGTGGCCGCGTCGGGACTGTCAGCCTTTTGGGCCTCCCGCATGAAAACCTATGACGGTTCCGCCTCCGATCATTTCGACGGTACGTATTTTTTCGATCCCGATGGCGCGCCGCCGAAATCGCTTGGTGAAGTGCTGCGCTGGCAGTTCGGTGGCGGCCGGGAGAGGCATGCCTGGCCCGAATGGGCGCCGAGCGCTTACGCCGATACGCCGCCCCAGCGCGCTACCGGCGAGAAGGTGCGGCTGTCGTTCGTCGGGCATGCCAGTTGGCTGATCCAGGCCGCCGGGCTGAACATTCTGATCGATCCGGTGTGGTCGGCGCGGGCGTCGCCGTTCGCTTGGGCCGGGCCGAAGCGTCACAACGATCCCGGCATTGCATTCGATGCGCTGCCTCCGATCGATATCGTGCTGGTGTCGCATGGTCACTACGATCATCTCGATGTCGCGACGCTGTCGAAACTCGTCGCAACGTTCTCGCCGCGCATCATCACGCCACTTGGCAATGACGTGACGATGCGCAGCGCCGACAGCGCTATTCGTGCCGAGGCGTTCGACTGGCATGACCGTGTCGAACTTGGTGGCGGCATCGCCGTGACGCTGGTGCCGACGCGGCACTGGTCGGCGCGCGGATTGTTCGACCGCAACATGGCGTTGTGGGCGAGTTTTGTCTTGGAGACGCCGGCAGGCAAACTCTACATCGTCTGCGATTCCGGTTACGGCGACGGCAAACATTTCCGCCGGGTCGCAGAAGCGCACGGTCCGCTTCGTTTGGCGATCCTGCCGATCGGCGCCTATGAACCGCGCTGGTTCATGCAGGATCAGCACATGAATCCATCCGACGCGGTAAAGGCGCTGGCCGATTGCGGCGCAGAGCAGGCGCTGGCGCATCATCACGGCACATTCCAGCTCACCGATGAAGCCATCGACGCGCCGGTGACCGCGCTCGGCGCGGCGCTCGATGAAGCGCAGATTCCACGTGAGCGTTTTGTCGCGCTCAAGCCGGGCCAGGTGATGGAGATTTAAAGCGTCTATGCAAGTAAGCCCTCATGCTGAGGAGGCGCTCTTGCGCCGTCTCGAAGCACGAGGGCTTGTGGCCATCCTCCGAGACGCGCGAAGAGCGCTCCTCAGGATGAGGCTCCTCAGGATGAGGCCTGCGTGTATCGCGGGGGAAACTACTGCCCCGCCTGCTTGATCGCCCAGGATACGCTCACCGTCACCTGAAGCGTTTCTTCGCCCTGTGCCACCGGCGTTGCGGCCATGGGTGCGGCGACCATCTTGCGAAATGGCATCGGGGCGGGTGAACCCTCCTCCGAGATGCTGAGCGGCGCGCCAAGCGTGACGCCGGCGGCCTTCGCATAGATCTCGGCCTTGCGGCGGGCGTCGGCAATCGCCTGTTCGCGGGCGTCGTCGAGAAGCTTCGAGGCCTTTGACACCATGAAATTGATGCCGCCGATATCGTTGGCGCCCGCGCCGACCATCGCATCGATCACGTTGGCGAGCTTGGTGACGTCGCGCAGCCGCACCGTCACCCGATTGCTGGCGCGATAGCTGACAATGGCGGAGGGCCCGGGGCGGTTCGGCGCGTTTTGCGACTGCAGCGACAGCCGCGAGGTCTGGTAATCCTTTTCGTCGATACCCGCGCCCTTCAGCGCCAGCAGCACCTTGGCCATGGCTGCGTTGTTGGCGTCGGAGGCCTCGCGCGCGGTTTTGGCCTCGGACGTGACACCGCCCTCGATCTGCGCCAGATCGGGAGCCGCCGATACGGTGGCGTCGCCGGTGACGGAAATCATCGCCGGCGGCACGGTCTCGGCGAGTGTGGTCTCGGCCAGCGCCGGCGCGGCGAGCAGCGCAGCCGCAGCGATGGCGGCGAAAGGCGCGCGATGTCTCATGAGCCTCATTTCAGCGGCACATAGACGTTGATGACCAGTTTGTCTTCCTCGGTCTTCAAGGGATCGGTGATGTATTCCTCGATGAAGGTATCCTTGGCTTCGAGCTTCTTGTCGTCGAGGTGGTTGGTGATGGCCTCATAGGTGTTGTCCATATTGTCGTAGGAACCGCGGTGGACAAACTTCAACGCCTTGCCATCGGGCGATTTGCCCATGCTCATATCCTTGGCCAGATTCTTCGGGTCCTGATCGACCGGTATTTCCGCCAGATAGGTGAAACCGGTATCGTCGGTCGAGGTGTAAACGATCATCGCATTGCCCGCGTGCTTGATGCCCTGCTTGTCGAGCAACGCTGACAGCGATTTGAACGAGTCCATCAGCGTGTCGAACGCCGAATCCCAGTTGGCGGTGCCCCTGACGATCACAACCGTCTTCGGCGCCAGGTTGATTTCCTCGCCGAAGGGATCGGCGGCCTGAACGGAAGCCGCGGGCGGGGGCGGCGCCGCAGGCGTCTGAGCTGCCGCGGGGCTGTCTGCCGGTGACTTGGTCTCGGCCGGCGGCGGTGCCGGCGTTGCGGAAGGTGCGGGGGCCGGTGTCGCGGATGGGGCAGGCGCGGGTGTCGCGGGCGGCGATTGCGCCTGTGCCGTAGCGATGCCCAAGGAAATCACCGCTGCCGGGATCAGCGCGACCATGGCAAAGCGCAAAGACGTAAAGCGACTCATTCAGTATTCTCCATCCCCGGTCTTCATCCCCAAGTCTCCATATCCCCAAGTCTCCATCCCAGGTCGTCGCTCGGCATGTCCCGGCCAGGTTGCGAAAGCGTTGCTACTCCTAACACGCAAGTCCGGCTTTCGTCCCATGACAGATATGTCATGCGCCTCCGCGTCGGACACTGGCCAATCCGGCATCATTGGCCATATAAGGCAGGCATAAATCAGGATATTTCATGAGCACGCTGGCCAACCACGCATTTGCCAAGATGAACGGCATCGGCAACGAAATTGTCGTGGTCGATCTGCGTGACAAGTCCGGCGTCGTTACAGCCGAGGAAGCGCGCGCGGTCGCCTCTCCCGCAGGCGTGCCCTACGACCAGTTGATGGTGCTGCAGCCGCCGCGCCTGCAGGGCACCGAGGCTTTCATCCGCATCTACAACAATGACGGTTCGGAAGCCGGCGCCTGCGGCAACGGCATGCGTTGCGTGGTGCGCCGGCTGTTCGAGAAAACCGGTCAGACCGCGGTTACGTTCGAGACCCAGGCTGGCCTGTTGAATTGCTGGCAGGGTCCGTCCGCCGATCTCTACACCGTCGATATGGGGCCGCCGAAATTCGGCTGGCAGGATATTCCGCTCGCCGAAGAGTTTCGCGACACCCGCTCGATCGAGCTGCAGATCGGCCCGATCGACGCGCCGGTTCTGCACACGCCGTCGGTGGTCAGCATGGGCAATCCGCACGCGATCTTCTGGGTCGATGACGTCAACGCCTACGACCTCGCCCGCTTCGGGCCGCTCTTGGAAAACCATCCGATTTTTCCGGAGCGCGCCAATATCACGCTCGCGCATATCGTCGATCGCGATCACATCACGATACGAACCTGGGAGCGCGGCGCCGGGCTGACCAAGGCCTGCGGTTCGGCGGCCTGTGCCACGGCTGTGGCCGCGGCGCGTCTGAGGCGCGCCAATCGCATCGTCAACATGTCGCTGCCCGGCGGCGAACTCGCCATCGAATGGCGCGAGCGTGACGACCACGTGTTGATGACGGGTACAGCGACGTTCGAGTATGAAGGCCGCTTCGATCCGGCATTGTTTGCCAGCGTCGCGTGAGATGAGCGTCGACATCGTCACCTTTGGCTGCCGCCTCAACGCCTTCGAATCCGAAGTGATCGCCGGCGAGGCGGCGCGCGCCGGGCTTTCCGATACCATCGTCATCAATAGCTGCGCGGTCACCAACGAGGCGGTGGCGCAGGCGCGCCAATCGATCCGCCGGCTGAAGCGCGAGCGGCCGGCGGCGCGGATCGTGGTCACCGGCTGCGCGGCGCAGACCCAGCCGGAAATGTTCGCCGCTATGTCCGAGGTCGATCGCGTCATCGGCAATGACGACAAGATGCGTGGCGAGGCGTGGCGCGCCGCCCGCTCGGCGCTCAATAGCGCTGCGGGGTTTGGTATCGGCGACAGCGAAAAGATCGCGGTCGCCGACATCATGGCGGTCAAGGAAATGGCGCCGCATCTCGTGGAGGGTTTTCAGAAAGGCCTGCCGCGGGTGTTCGTGCAGGTGCAGAACGGCTGCGACCATCGCTGCACCTTCTGCATCATCCCTTATGGCCGCGGCAATTCGCGCTCGGTGCCGATGGGTGCGGTGGTCGAGCAGGTCCGCGCGCTGGTCGAGCGCGGCCATGCCGAGATCGTGCTGACCGGAGTGGATATGACGAGCTACGGCGCGGATCTGCCGGGCGCCCCGACGCTCGGGGTACTGACCAGGCAGATCCTGCGGCACGTGCCGGAACTGAAGCGGTTGCGGATCTCGTCGGTTGATTCGATCGAGGTCGATCGCGATCTGCTCGACGTGATCGCGGATGATGAGCGTCTGATGCCGCATCTGCATCTGTCGTTGCAGTCCGGCGACGACCTGATTTTGAAGCGGATGAAGCGGCGGCATTCCCGCAGCGAGGCGGTTGAGTTTTGTGCGCAGATCCGGCGGCTGCGGCCGGACATCGCGCTCGGCGCCGATATCATCGCGGGATTCCCGACCGAGTCCGAGGAGATGTTCGCACGCTCGCAGGATCTGGTGGACGAATGCGATCTCACCTTCCTGCATGTATTTCCGTATTCAAAACGGCCGGGCACGCCGGCGGCGCGGATGCCGCAGGTGGCAGGCAGCGAGATTAAAGAGCGCGCCAAGCGCTTGCGGGCGACGGGCGAGGCGGCGCTACGGCGACGGCTCGCGGCGGAATTGGGATATGTCCGGCAGGTGTTGATCGAAAGCGCCACGCAGGGCCGCACGGAGCATTTTGTGCCAGTGGCGATTACGGGCGAAATGCCCGGCGTAGTGCGGGCGCTGACGATTACCGGAAATGATGGCGCGCGATTGACGGTGTGAGGGCAATTCGCCCTTCTCCCCTTGTGGGAGAAGGTGGCCATAGGAGACCTCCGGTCGCCGTTCCCTGATAAGCACGCCGATGCAGAGCATCGGCTATGCGAAGTCCGTGCCGGATCGATAGAACAAACGCGCTTCGCGCGTTCGTGCCACCCTCTCCCACAAAGGAAGAGGGGAAGAAGCCCTACTCCCCGTTCCACCCGCACGCCCTGAGCCGCTCGTGCAGATGCGTCGGCGCTGGGGCGACCACGCGCACCGGGTCCTTGTTCTTCGAAATCGGGATCACGATTTCGCGGGAATGCAATTGCAGGCGCGGTTCGCCGAAACGTGGCCCATTTCCGTAAATATTGTCGCCGACAATCGGCCAGCCCATCGCGGCGGAATGAACGCGCAATTGATGGGTCCGGCCGGTCACAGGTTCGAGCGCGAGCCAGGCGAGGCCGTCGCCGCGCCCCAGCACTTTCCAGTTGGTGACCGCCGTCTGCCCGTCCGGATCGGGCTTCTGCCACCAGCCGCGCTCGGCATTGAGGCGGCCGAGCGGCATGTCGATCACGCCCTCATCCTCGACCGGGCCGCCTTCGACCACCGCCCAGTAGGTCTTGGAAATCCTGCCATGCTTGAACAAAAGGCCTAGTGACGCCGTTGCCTTGCGATGGCGTCCCAGCACGAGACAGCCAGAGGTATCGCGGTCGAGCCGGTGGGCGAGAACCGGCGGGCGCGGCAGGCCGAACCGCAGCGCGTCGAAGGAGGATTCCAGATTGGCGCCGCCCTTGGGGCCGCGATGCACCGGCAGTCCCGCGGGCTTGTCGATCACCAGCATCAGCCCGTCGCGATGGAGCACGCGGGACTGGATTTCATCGGCGGTCAACTCGGGAACTTCGATCGATCGGTCGAGACTTTCGCTCATGGCACGAAACCGCTAACACACCCCCGACATGAACGATACCACTCCGGAAAAGACAAAACTGAGCTGGTGGCGGCGGCTGTCCAGCGGCCTGAAGCGCACGTCGAGTTCGCTTGGCTCGGCCGTGGCCGATCTCGTCACCAAGCGCAAGCTCGACCGCGCCATGCTCGAGGATATCGAGGACGTGCTGCTGCGCGCGGATCTGGGAACCGAGGTGGCGGCGCGCATCTCGGCGGCGGTCGGCGTCGGCCGTTACGACAAGGCGATCTCGGCGGATGACGTGAAGAGCGTGGTTGCGACCGAAGTCGAAAAGGTTCTGGTTCCGGTGGCGAAACCGCTTGTCATCGATGCGGCGCAAAAGCCGTTCGTGATCCTCGTGGTCGGGGTCAACGGTTCCGGCAAGACCACCACGATCGGCAAGCTTGCAGCCAAGCTTTCCGCCGAAGGCCGCAAGGTGATGCTGGCCGCCGGCGATACCTTTCGCGCCGCCGCGATCGAGCAGTTGAAAATCTGGGGCGAGCGTACCAAGTCGCCGGTCATCGCGGGCGCGCAGGGGTCGGATTCGGCGAGCCTTGCCTTCAATGCGCTCGCGGCGGCGCGGGAGGGCAAGCTTGACGTGCTCCTGATCGACACCGCAGGGCGCCTGCAGAACAAGGCCGAGCTGATGAACGAGCTCGAAAAAGTCGTTCGTGTCATCAAGAAGGTCGATGCCTCGGCGCCGCATGCGGTGCTGCTAGTGCTCGACGCCACGGTGGGACAAAATGCGCTGTCGCAGGTCGAGGCATTTCATCGCATCGCCGGGGTCACGGGCCTCGTCATGACAAAACTCGACGGCACCGCACGCGGCGGCATCCTGGTGGCATTGGCCGAAAAACATAAACTGCCGGTGCACTTCATCGGCGTCGGCGAAGGCATCGACGATCTCGCGCCGTTCACCGCGCGCGATTTCGCACAGGCGATCGCAGGGATTGAGTAAGTCTCATCCTTCGAGACGCGCTCAAGAGCGCGCTCCTCAGGATGACGGAAAAGCGAAACGGGATACGTCATCCTGAGGAGGTGCGAAGCACCGTCTCGAAGGATGGCGACAAGATGAATTGATATGGACCAAACGATGGACAAAGCCACGCCGCATCCGCTGTTCAAGCTCGCGACCGAACTCGGCCCGCTGCTGATCTTCTTTCTCGCCAATGCGAAATTCCATTTGTTCGTGGCCACCGGCGTATTCATGGTGGCGGTGGTGGTCGCGATGATCGCGTCCTATGTGGTGACGCGGCACATCCCGATCATGGCGCTGGTCACCGGCGTCATCGTCATCGTGTTCGGCACGCTGACGCTGGTGCTGCACGATGAAACCTTCATCAAGGTCAAGCCGACCATCATCTACGGCCTGTTCGCCGCGGTGCTCGGCGGCGGCCTGCTGTTCGGCCGCTCCTTCATCGCCATCATGTTCGATCAGATGTTCAACCTGACGCCGCAGGGCTGGCGCATGCTGACGCTGCGCTGGGCGCTATTTTTCTTCGCGATGGCGATCCTGAACGAAGTGATCTGGCGCACCCAGACCACCGATTTCTGGGTGGGATTCAAGGCGTTCGGTGTGATTCCGCTGACGATGATTTTTGCGGTCACGCAGATGCCGCTGATCAAGCGCTACCATCTGGAGCCAGTGTCGCTCGAAGCGAGCGAAGCGGAAGCGGGGGATGTGAGGAAGGGGTGAGAAACTTCTGCGTCATTCCGGGTTCGATGCTTCGCATCGCCCCGGAATGACGGCCCCTAACTCCCCGCCTTCAGCGCCTTGTCGATCTCGGCCTTGAGCACGGTATCGATCGTCTCGGGCGTCACCGGTCCGACCATCTTGTAGACGATGGTGCCTGCGCGCCCCACGATGAAGGTCTCTGGCACGCCGTAGACGCCCCATTCGATCGCGGCGCGGCCGTTGCCGTCGACGCCGACAATGCCGAATGGGTTGCCATAGCGGCCGAGAAAGCGGCGGGCGTTTGCCGGCTCGTCCTTGTAGTTGATGCCGACGAGCTGCAGCCGCTTGTCCTTACCCAACTCGGTCAATAGCGGCGCTTCGTCGTGGCACGGCACGCACCACGATGCCCAGACGTTGACGACGCTGACCTTGCCCTTGAACGTTGCGGGATCGAGCCCGGGCACCTGTGCACCGTTGTTGACGAGGCCCTCGAGCGGCGGCAGCGCGGTTTGCGGCGCCGGGTGGCCGATCAGGGCGGAGGGGATCTTTGACGGGTCGCCGTCGCCCAGCCTGAACCAGAAGATCGCGGCCAGCGCGGCGAACGCGAGTAGTGGCAGCGCCAACAGCCAGGACCGGCGTTGCGGCGGCAATGCGCCTGAGGTCTCGGGACCAGATGTAGCGGGTTCGGTCATCGGATATCCGCCGCGCCGCGCCCGGAGCGCCTGACAACGCCGCTGGCTTCGAGTTCGCGCAAGCGTTCTCGCTGGCGGCGATAGTCGATCGCGATCCAGGCAATCAGGATCAGCACCACGGCTGTCACCAGCATATAGGAGGTCACGATAAAGGACGCATAAGGACCAAGCGACATCGGTTCACGCCGCGCGCTGGCTGGCTTGCGTCACTTGCATCAACTGCAAGGCGCGCACCCTGCGGCGCAGGATCTCGTTGCGCATCGCCGCCAGATGCAGCGTCACGAACAACAGCGAAAACGCCACTGCCATCACCAGCAGCGGAACCAAAAAAGCGCGGTCGAGCGTCGGCCCGCCCATCCGGAACACCGAGGCCGGCTGATGCAGCGTGTTCCACCAGTCCACCGAGAATTTGATGATCGGCAGATTGATCGCGCCGACCAGCGTCAGGATCGCGGCGGCCCGCGCGGCGCGCGATGGATCCTCGACGGCGCGCCACAGCGCGATCAGGCCGAGATACATCAGAAACAAGATCAAAACCGAGGTCAGCCGCGCATCCCATTCCCAATAGGTGCCCCACATCGGCCGTCCCCACAGCGAGCCGGTCACCAGTGCGAGAAACGTAAAGGCCGCACCGATCGGGGCGGCGGCTTTGGCGGCGACGTCCGCCAGCGGATGCCGCCACACCAGCGTGCCCAGTGCGGCGAGGCTCATCACGCCCCAGACGAACATCGACAGCCACGCGTTGGGCACGTGAATGAACATGATCTTGACGGTGGCGCCCTGCTGGTAGTCGTCGGGCGCCATCGCCGATTGATAGAGGCCGATCATGAGCAAAACCACAGTGGCGGCCGCAAGCCACGGCAACAGGCGCGCGGTCAGCGTCAGGAACCGGGTGGGGTTGGCGAGATCGGTCAGCGTCATGGCGTCCCTGATAATCGCTGCGGCTCCGGCAGACAATGCGGCTTGTGCGGTTTCATCCCGTCTCAGCCAGAGTTGATCGGCCTCGATTCGGACATTAATCCAGGCCGTGACGCAGGCTTGCGGCGGCGGCGAACGGCCCGATCACAAAACTGATCAGCGACAGCGCGCACAGGATCGAAAACGGGGTTCCGAACGACAGCGATCCGCTGATCGCAGCTTCCGACGCGGCCACGCCGAAAATCAGCACCGGGATCGACAGCGGCAGCACCAGCACGGCCAGCAATAGTCCGCCGCGATGCAGCGTCACGGCCAGTGCTGCGCCGATCATGCCGGTAAATGTCAGGGCCGGCGTGCCCGCCAGCAGCGTCAGCGCCACGGCTGAAGTCGATGCCGTATCCAGATTCAACAACAATCCCAGCACCGGTGTGGCGATAATCAGCGGCACTCCCGCGGCCAGCCAGTGCGCCAGCGCTTTCGCGGCGCAAGCCAGTTCCAGCGGCGTCCGGCTCATCACGATCAGGTCGAGCGAGCCGTCCTCGTGGTCCGCCAGGAACAGCCGGTCGAGGGTGAGCAGGCTTGCGAGCAGTGCGCCGAGCCAGAGAATCGCGGGGCCGAGCCGCGCCAGCAACGCGAGATCGGGTCCGACCGCGAACGGCATCAGCACCACCACGGTGAGAAAAAACAGCACGCCGATCAGCGCGCCGCCGCCGACACGCAGCGCGATTTTAACGTCCCGTCGAATCAGCGCGGCAAGGGCGGTCATGCGAAAAGCCGCGAGCACTGATTGCCCTCTCCCCTTTGCGGGGAGGGGGCAGGGGTGAGAGAGGCGTTGGCCCTCACGACAGACCCCCGATCCGCAGCTCTTTCGCGGCCACCCCCAGCGGCGCGTGGGTCGCCGCGACGATCAGACCGCCGCGCGCGAGGTGGTCGCTCATCAAACCTGCAAACAGGCTCTGTCCGGTGGCATCGAGTGCCGAGGTCGGTTCATCCAGCAGCCAGATCGGCCGTCGCGCCGTCAGCAGCCGGGCGATCGAAAGCCGCCGCCGCTGTCCGGCCGACAGATATGCCGCGGGCAGGTGCGCGGCATGATCGAGCCCCACTGCACAGAGGCTTTCTGTTGCGTCCGCCGCCTTGCCGCCGAGAAAATCCCGCCAGAACGACAGGTTTTCCAACACGCTCAAAGCGGGCTTCAGCGCGTCGCGGTGACCGAGATAGTGGGCCTGTTCGGGCAGGGTCAATTCCGTCTCTCCGCCCTCGAGATCGATCGATCCGCCGGCCATCGCCAGCAGGCCGGCGATCAGCCGCAGCAACGAGGTTTTGCCTGCACCATTAGGACCGGTGACGGCCAGCGCCTCGCCTGAGGAAGCTTCAAAATCGAGGTCGGAGAACACCTCCCGGCCGCCCCGCACGCACCTGACACCCCGTCCCGAGAGCCGCATTTTTCCCTTTCACAGCCCTCTGGAATCTGTGGGTACCGCTTCAGAATTTATGGGTGCCGCATTGCTGCGGGACGATGGTCGGTGTGGCGAGGCCACTGGAAAGATTCTAAAAGGTTCTATAAGCCGGAACTTGATGCAGCACACGATCCGCCGCTGCAAGCCATCAGGCCAAGCCTCGCTGACGGTGCCAAGATACCCTACCAATACCCTTGCCGGGTACAACGATAAATTGGGATTGCCTCACATGACCTCGCTCGACAGCTTCAAATGCCGAAAGACCCTCAAGGTCGGTGGCAAGACCTACATCTATTACAGCCTGCCCACCGCCGAGAAGAATGGTTTGAAGGGAATTTCCAAGCTCCCCTATTCCATGAAGGTGCTATTGGAAAACCTGTTGCGCAATGAAGACGACCGCACCGTCAAGAAGGAAGACATCGTTGCGGTGTCGAAGTGGCTGAAGAAGCGCGCGCTCGAACATGAAATCGCATTCCGCCCGGCGCGGGTGCTGATGCAGGATTTCACCGGCGTGCCGGCGGTGGTCGATCTCGCGGCGATGCGCAATGCCATGCAGGCGCTCGGCGGCGACGCGGAAAAAATCAATCCGCTGGTGCCGGTCGATCTGGTGATCGACCACAGCGTGATCGTGTACTTCTTCGGCGACAACAAGGCGTTCGTCAAGAACGTCGTCGAGGAATACAAGCAGAATCAGGAGCGCTACGAATTCCTGAAATGGGGTCAGAGCGCGTTTTCGAATTTCTCCGTGGTGCCGCCCGGCACCGGCATCTGCCATCAGGTCAATCTCGAATACCTCGCGCAGACGGTGTGGACCCGCAAGGAGAAGATGACGGTCGGCAAGAAGACAGGCACCTTCGAGGTCGCCTATCCGGATTCGCTGGTCGGTACCGATTCGCACACCACGATGGTCAACGGCCTCGCCGTGCTCGGCTGGGGTGTCGGCGGCATCGAGGCGGAAGCCGCGATGCTGGGCCAGCCGCTGTCGATGCTGCTGCCGGAAGTGGTCGGCTTCAAGCTCAAGGGGCAGCTGAAGGAAGGCGTTACCGCCACCGATCTGGTGCTGACGGTGACGCAGATGCTGCGCAAGCAGGGCGTGGTCGGAAAATTCGTCGAGTTTTTCGGCCCCGGTCTGGATTATCTTTCGGTGGCGGACAAGGCGACCATCGGCAACATGGCGCCGGAATATGGCGCGACCTGCGGCTTCTTCCCGGTCGATGCCGAGACCATCGACTATCTCAAGACCTCGGGCCGCAAGTCCGATCGTGTCGCGCTGGTTACCGCCTATGCCAAGGCGCAGGGCCTGTTCCGCACCGCCAAGTCGCCCGATCCGGTATTCACGGAAACGCTGACGCTCGACCTCGGCGACGTGGTGCCCTCGATGGCTGGACCGAAACGCCCCGAGGGCCGCGTCGCGCTGCCCGCGGTCGCGGAAGGTTTTGCCGCGGCGATGGCCAGCGAATACAAGAAGGCTGCGGATGCGTCGAAGCGCTACCCGGTGGAAAATCGTAATTTCGATCTCGGCCATGGCGATGTGGTGATCGCGGCGATCACCTCGTGCACCAACACCTCCAATCCGAGCGTGCTGATCGGCGCGGGACTTTTGGCGCGCAACGCCGCCGCCAGGGGCCTCACCGCAAAGCCCTGGGTCAAGACGTCGCTGGCGCCGGGCAGCCAGGTGGTCGCGGAATATCTTTCCAATTCCGGACTGCAACTCGACCTCGACAAGGTGGGCTTCAATCTGATCGGCTTCGGCTGCACCACCTGCATCGGCAATTCCGGGCCGCTGCCGGAAGAGATTTCGAAGTCGATCAACGACAACGGCATCATCGCCGGCGCCGTGCTGTCGGGTAATCGAAATTTCGAGGGCCGCGTCAGCCCGGACGTGCAGGCCAACTACCTGGCCTCGCCGCCGCTGGTGGTGGCCTATGCGCTGGCGGGAACGGTGACGAAGAACCTTGCGGTCGAGCCGATCGCCAACGGCAAGGACGGCAAGCCGGTCTATCTCAAGGATATCTGGCCGACCACGAAGGAAATCAACGCGATCATGAAGAAGTTCGTGACGTCCGCGATCTTCAAGAAGCGCTACGCCGACGTGTTCAAGGGCGACACCAACTGGCGCAAGATCAAGACGGTGGAAAGCGAAACCTATCGCTGGAACATGAGCTCGACCTATGTGCAGAACCCGCCTTATTTCGAAGGCATGAAGAAAGAGCCGGAACCGATCGTCGATGTCGTCGATGCGCGCATCCTGGCGATGTTCGGCGACAAGATCACCACCGACCACATCTCGCCGGCCGGCGCCATCAAGCTGACCTCGCCTGCCGGAAAATATCTATCGGACCATCAGGTGCGCCCGGCCGACTTCAATCAATACGGCACCCGGCGTGGCAATCATGAAATCATGATGCGCGGCACCTTCGCCAACATCCGCATCAAGAACTTCATGCTGAAGGGCGCCGACGGCAATATTCCGGAAGGCGGCCTGACCAAGCATTGGCCCGACGGCGAGCAGATGTCGATCTACGACGCCGCGATGAAATATCAGGCCGAGAAAGTGCCGCTGGTGGTTTTCGCCGGCGCCGAATACGGCAACGGCTCGTCGCGCGACTGGGCCGCGAAGGGAACGCGGCTGCTCGGCGTCCGCGCCGTGATCTGCCAGAGCTTCGAGCGTATCCATCGCTCCAATCTCGTCGGCATGGGCGTGCTGCCGCTGACCTTCGAAGACGGTGCATCCTGGCAGTCGATCGGGCTGAAGGGCGACGAGACCGTAACGATACGGGGATTGCAGGGCGAACTGAAGCCGCGCCAGAAGCTGACGGCGGAAATCGTGTCCGGCGACGGCTCGTTGCAGCGGGTCTCGCTGCTATGCCGGATCGATACGCTCGACGAGCTCGAATATTATCGAAACGGCGGTATTCTTCATTACGTGCTGCGCAAGCTGGCGGCGTGATGCGAATTGTGATCGATGCCTCACTGCGAAGTGAGTAGCGAGTTAAGGGGAGGCGGCCTATGAAAGGGCCGCCTTCTCGCGTCGAAGGCCGGCACGATCAGGTGCCGCAGAGCAGATGTGTTAACAGCCCCGGATGTCCTTCCCAGCATGACAGCGATGATGGCCTATAATTGTATTTCGCGATGGTCGGGTACCCTTGGCGTCTGCGCGATTGTTGCAATCATTCGCCCCGCTCATGCCGATCCACGCGCTGTGGTAGAATTGTTCACGTCGCAGGGCTGCTCGTCATGTCCGCCCGCCGACAAAATTATCGGTGAGCTGGCCAAGGATCCATCGATCATCGCGTTGAGCATGCCGATCGATTACTGGGACTATCTGGGCTGGAAGGATACGCTTGCAGATGCGCGGTTCAGTGCGCGGCAGAAAGCCTATTCCCACATGCGCGGCGATCGCGACGTCTACACGCCGCAAGTGGTCGTCAACGGATCGGTGCATGTGATCGGCAGCGATCTCTCCGGCATCGAAGGTGCGATCGGCGAAACCAAAAAGGCCGATGGCGTGATGTCGGTGCCGGTCTCGATGTCGGTGACCGGCAAGCAAATCAATGTTTCGGTCGCGGCTTCCAACAGAGGTCCCGTCGCCATGCATGGCGAAGTATGGATCTGCTCGGTCTCGAAAGCGGTGCCGATTTCGATCGGACGCGGCGAAAATCGCGGCCGCGAGATCACCTATCACAATGTAGTACGCAACGTACTCAAGGTGGGCGACTGGAACGGCAGTCCGGGCAGCTGGACGGTGCCGCTGGAAAATATCTCCCGCGAGGGAGTCGATGCCGCGGCGGTTTATGTCCAGGACGGCAATCGCGACAAGCCCGGCCCGATGCTCGGCGCGGCCTATACGTCGCTTCACTAAATTAAACTTAGCCTCGTTATTCCGGGCTCGCGCTTCGCGCGCCCCGGAATGACGGCTGTCATTGTTGATGATCGTATCGCGCAGAGGCGATTGAAAAACCAGCAGCCTCAAAAAGAAAAGGACCAACTTTCGTTGGCCCAGTATGGGGATAAACTATCCTGCGAACAGGCCCGATCCCGACGACCCCGGGGGGCTGGGGGCTGAGGAATCCGGCATCGAAAGGACCGGGCCAACGCAGGGCTCATTATTTGCAATTCAGAAGGGCGGTCGCTGGGCGGAAGTTGGGCAGCATTATGATTCCTCTAACGATCCCGTGACGGCGCATTTCTCGGCTCGGACAGCGTTCGCGGGCAATCAGCCGCGCCAATTTGGACGCATGCGACACGGGCCCTCTTGCAGCGGCGCGCCGTTGGCGCAATCATGTCGTTCAGATGACAGGAGAGGCAGTATGAGTTCGATCTCGGAGGAAACCGATCCAAGCGAGAATCGCGCAGCGGCACGCAGTGCCGTTGCGGTTGCTGTGCCGAACCTGGTGACGTTCAATCGTTTCGAACTCAATCGCATTTTGAATCTGTACGGGCGCATGGTCGCCGATGGCGAGTGGCGCGACTATGCCATCGACTTTCTGAAAGACCGCGCGGTGTTCTCGGTATTCCGCCGCGCTTCCGAAGTACCGATCTACCGCATCGAAAAAGATCCGCGACTCGCGCGCAAGCAGGGCATTTACAGCGTGATATCGGCGACCGGGCTGATCCTGCGTCGCGGCCATGAACTCGACCGCGTGCTGCTGGTGATCGACCGCAAGCTGGCGGTGGTTTAGCACGTCACAGCCGTCATCGCCCGGCTCGACCGGGCGAACCAGTATTCCAGAGCGCTCATGGTCAATCATGAAGGTTCTGGAATACTGGGCCCTCCGCTTCCGCGGAGGGTGACCGTAAACGACGGGGCAACCGCAGTGCGCGCTCTCAGCCGGGCGAGCTGTCCGCATCCGCAGGCAGCGTCGTGGCGCCGTCGCCGAGCCCGCGCTGCATCATCACGGTGTCGAGCCAGCGACCGAACTTGAAGCCGACATCGGGATGGGTGCCGATCATCTGAAAGCCGCACCGCGTGTGCACGCCAATTGATCCGGCGTTGGCGGAATCGCCGATCACCGCGATCATCTGCCGGTAGCCGCGCTGCTCTGACTCGGTGATCAGCCTTTGCAGCAATTGCATGCCGATTCCGCGCCGGTGGATCGCAGGCTGCAGGTAGACCGAATTCTCCACGGTGAAGCGATAGGCCGGCCGCGGCCGGTAGGCCCCTGCATAGGCATAGCCGACCACGCGGCCTTCAAGGGCTGCGACGAGATAGGGAAAGCCGCCGTCCATCAGCGCGGTGAAGCGCCGCGTCATCTCTGCCAGATCCGGCGGGATCAGTTCGAACGTCGCGGTGCCGTAGCGAACCGCGTGATCGTAGATTTCGGTAATGGCAGGAAGGTCGGCCGTGGAGGCGGCCCTGATCTCGGGAGAGGACATGCGGCGGAGATTATTTTTGCTTTCGGCAAAAGAAAAGCCCCGGCCGCAAGGCCGGGGCTCGAATTCATCCGCGGGGCAGAAGCGATCAGTCGCGTTGACCGAGCAACTGCAGCAACAGCGTGAACAGGTTGATGAAGTTCAAATACAGCGACAACGCACCAGTGATCGCCGCACGCTCCGCGATGTCGCCGCCCTGCGAGGCATAGCCGTAGATGTAGTCGTTCTTCAGCCGCTGGGTGTCGTAGGCGGTGAGGCCTGCGAATACCAGCACGCCGATCACGGAGATGAAGAACTGCAGCGCAGAACTGGCCAGGAACAGATTGACCAGGCTCGCGATGATGATGCCGACCAGGCCCATGAACAGGAACGATCCAATGCCCGTCATGTCACGCTTGGTGGTGTAGCCGTAGAGGCTCAGCGCGCCGAACGTGGCCGCGGTGATGAAGAACACCCGCACGATCGAGGTGTGCGTATACACCAGGAAGATCGACGACAGCGAAATGCCCATCAGTGCCGAGAACACCCAGAACAGCATCTGGGCGGTCGCGGGCCGCAGCCGGTTGATTCCGGCCGAGATCACGAACACCATCGCCAGCGGTGCCAGGATGAACAGCCATTTCAGGGGGCTCACGAACATCGCGTAGCCGAACGGCGTCAGGAAGGCGTTGCCGATCTTGGCAGCGGCGCCCGACGGATCGGTGGTCACTGCCGCCATGTAGACGCCCATCGCGGCGAGGCCGGTGATGGCGAGGCCGATACTCATGTAGTTGTAGATGCGCAGCATGTAGGCGCGCAGACCGGCGTCGACGGTCGCGGCGTCAGTGCGCCCGGCGGCCCGGCCGAAAGGAGAAGCGTAATTGCGGTCTAGGTCCGACATGGTCGAATTCCCGTTGGTTGTCCGGCGCAGTGCAAAGGGGTTTTGCGGCGCCGGAAGAAATCTATCCCAGATACCGCTATTTGCTGACATTAATTTTGTGTCATCAAACCGGCGTCTGACCCAAGCTGGTATGTGGGAAACTAGCACATTCGCTGCAAGCTTCCATGCGCGGCTGAATGTCGCTCTGCAACGCGATTTCCGTCCAAAACCGCGTTATTAACCCTGCCGCACGGGCCGCTTCAATTTGTCACAAATTCCGCAGCACGGTGGCCGGCTTCTGGTTCAGGGCCAGCAATGTGCCGGCCAGCCCCAATCCGACCGTGACGATCAGCGCCGCCGCCACCACGCCAGCGGCGCTGCCAGCCTGCCAGATAAAGCTCAGCGTCATCAGCCGGGTGACGATCAGCCACGCGGCAATGGAGCCTGCGATCACGCCGAAGATCGCGGTGGCAAAGCCGATCATCAGATATTCCAGCGCATAGGCGCCGAGCAGCCGCGCCCGGGT
This sequence comes from Bradyrhizobium sp., assembly GCA_028290305.1. Next base: position 11,317 of record JAQGKC010000303.1, on the reverse strand, counting down.
TGCGCCGAGGGTTTTGAGGATGACGGCGTCATAGACCCGATGGCGGTGGCCGGCGGCGAGCGCTCCGCCCAGCACCAGAATGGCAGAGATCAGGGTGACCGCGCTGGCGCCGCGGATCGCCAGTACCAGATTGGTTACCACCGTGCCGATGGTTTCCAGCGCCTCGCGAACCCGCACGCTCGTCACCGTCGGGAATGCGTCAGCCACCGATTTGACGATCCGGGCGTCGCCGGTGGGGTCGGGGTGGGCCTCGGTCAGCGTCGCGATATGGGTATGCGGCGCGCCCTTGAAGGCGTTGGGCGAGAACACCAGCACGAAATTGATGCCGAGGCTCTGCCAGTCCACCGTGCGCAGGTTGCTGATCGTGGCCGGAATATCGCGTCCGAGAATGTTGACGACGATTTCGTCGCCGATCTTGAGCTTGAGGCCGTCGGCGATCTTCTTCTCCATCGAGACCAGCGGCGGGCCGTCATAGTCGGCGCCCCACCATTTGCCTTCGACCACCTTCGAACCCCTGGGGATTTCACCGGTATAGGTCAGGCCGCGGTCGCTCTGCAGCACCCATTCAGAGTCGGAAGAGGCTTTGAGGTCTTCCGCCTTGACCCCGCGGGCCGCGACGATGCGCCCGCGCAGCATAGGCACGTCCTCGACGGTCGATTGCGGCGCGGTCTGTTTGAGGAACGCGCCAAAGCGGTCGGCGTCGGTGGTGGGGATATCGATGAAATAGAACGATGGCGCGCGGTCCGGCAGCGCCGCCAGGAATTGCCGCCGCAGATTGCCGTCGATCTGGGTGATCGTGACCAGCACGGCCAGACCGAGGCCGAGCGACATCACCACCGACGGCGTCAGCGCGCCGGGCCGGTAGATATTGGCGATCGCCAGCCGCAGCATGGTGATGTTCGTTCTGGGCAAACGTCGCGCCAGCGCCATCAAGGCGGCGGCGATGCCGCGCAGCAATGCGAACACCACGACCGAGGATGCGACGAACACGGCCGCGACCCGCTTGTCGTAGGCGAGCCCGATCGCCACCGCGATCAGCAATGCGATCACCACGGCCATCAAAGCGAGGTAGCGCCAGCGCGGGCGATGCCATTCGCCGGTCACCGCTTCGCGAAACAGCGCCGCCACCGGCACATCATGCACGCGGCCGAGCGGCCACAGTCCGAAGGCAAGCGCGGTGAGAAGGCCGTAGACGAACGACAACAGCAGTTCACCAAGATGCAACGCCGGCACCACCGGCAGCGGCAACAGCTTGCCGAACACGCCGACGATGACGAAGGGCAGCGCCGCGCCGGCGGCAAGCCCGATCACCGAGCCGATCGTGGCGAGCACGATCACTTGCGTCAGATAAATCGTAAAGACGTCGCGGCCGGTGGCGCCCAGCGCCTTGAACGACGCGATAACGTCGCGGCGGCGATCGATATGGCTTTTGACGGCGTTGGCGACGCCGACGCCGCCGACCAGCAGCGCGGCCAGGCCGACCAGCGTGAGAAACTGGGTGAAGCGGCTGATGGTGCGCTCGAGTTGCGGCGAGGCGTTGCCGCGGCTGCGAATCTCCCAGCCGGCCTCGGGCAGGGTGTTTCTCGCATCATCCGTCAATGCGGTGACGGCGCGATCGTCAGCCGCGGTGTCCGGCAGCTTTACCCGATAGATCCAGCGCACGAGGCTGCCGGGCTGCAACAACCCGGTCGCGCGCAAGGCCGCTTCGCTGGCCAGGAACCGTGGTCCGAAGCCGACCCCGCCGGCCAGCTTGTCCGGCTCGGTGTCGACCACGCTGCGGATTTGAAAGGTCGCGTTGCCGATGGTGACGCGGTCGCCGATCTTGAGGTCGAGCCGAGCCAGCAGGGTCGAATCAACCGCGGCGCCGAATGCGCCGTCATGCTCGGCCAGCAGATCGGCCATCGGCATCCGGGGAGCGAGCGTCAGCTCGCCCAGCATCGGATAGTTGCCGTCCACCGCCTTGAGTTCGACCAATGCGAGCTGGCCGTCGCCTGCGCGTGCCATGACACGCAAGGTCGCTGCGATGGACACTTCGCCGCGTGAACGCAGAAACGCGACCTCATCGGGCTTGGCTTCGCGCTGGATCAACGAGAAGGCCACGTCGCCGCCAAGCAGGGTACGGCCCTCGCGCGCCAGTCCCTCGCCGAGGCTGGCCGCAACCGAGCCGACACCGGCAATCGCCATCACGCCGAGTGCGATGCAGGCGATGAAAACGTAAAAGCCGCGCAAGCCACTGCGCAATTCACGCAACGCGTAGCGCAGGGCAAGCGATGCACCAGGGTTGCCGCGGACGGGGTCGGAAGCCATGCTCATGAAGCGGCTTTGCGATCCGCGGGCTGTCCATCGATGCGGCCAGAGCGCAGCCGCACCACGCGGTCACAGCGCTGCGCCAGCGAGGTGTCGTGGGTCACCAGCACCAGCGTCATGCCGCGCTCGGCGTGTTTGGTGAACAGGAGATCGACGATCTGCTTGCCGGTAGTCTCATCGAGATTTCCGGTCGGCTCGTCCGCCACCAGGATGGCGGGATCGGGCGCCAGTGCGCGGGCCAGTGCCACGCGTTGTTGTTCGCCGCCGGATAGTTGCGTGGGATAGTGATGCAGGCGGTCGCCGAGACCGACCGATGCCAGTTCTTGCGCGGCGCGCCGCGACGCATCGGGATCGCCGGCAAGCTCCAGCGGCACCGCGACATTTTCCAGCGCGGTCATGGTCGGAATCAGATGAAACGACTGGAACACAATGCCGACGTGGCGGCCGCGAAAACGCGCGAGCGCGTCCTCGTCGAGGGCATTGAACGGGGTACCGTTGACCACCACCTCTCCGCTGTCAGGACGCTCCAGTCCCGCCATCACCATCAGCAAGGTGGATTTCCCCGAGCCCGACGGTCCGATCAGGCCGATCGCTTCACCCGACGCCACATTCAGGCTGATATCTTTGAGGATATGAACGCGCGCCGCGCCCGTACCGAGCGAGAGATTGACGTTGGAGATGGAAATGGTGTCCGGCTCGACGCCGGCCAGTGACGAGGGTTCGATGAGACTGTCCATGGTTCGGTCATATGGCACTTCGGCTGCTGCGGTCGAGGGGTTGCGGCGGATGTTCGTGCACATGCTCGTGTTGAGCATGGCTTTGGTGGCCGCGGGAACAGCATCGGCTCAAGCGCCGGCGGTCAAGGGGGCGAAACCGGTCAAAATGGTCGTGCTGGGCGATTCGCTGAGCGCGGGGCTGGGGCTGTCGGCCTCCGCCGCGTTTCCGGCCCAGCTACAAAAGGCATTAAAGACCAACGGGATAGAGGTCGATATGATCAACGCCGGGGTGTCCGGCGATACCAGTTCCGGCGGCCGCGACCGGCTCGACTGGTCGGTGCCTGAAGGGACCGAGGCCGTGATCCTCGAACTCGGCGCCAACGATGCCCTGCGCGGCACCGACCCTGCGGTCACCCGTGCCGCGCTGTCGGACATTCTCACGCGGCTGAAGGCGCGCAAGATCGCGGTTCTGTTGTGCGGGATGCTTGCGCCGCCGAATTACGGCGCCGACTATGCGGCGCGGTTCAACGCGATCTATCCCGATCTTTCGAAATCGTTTGGGGTGCCGCTGTATCCGTTTTTCCTGGACGGCGTCGCGACCGACGCCAAGCTCAACCAGGCGGATGGCATGCATCCGACAGCGGAGGGCGTCGATGTGATCGTGAAAAATATCCTGCCCACCTTGGAGGCATTTCTTGGTGCAATATCCGGGCAACGCAGTTGAAAAACGGGCAGCGATAACCCTAACGCGGTGTTTTCCTGCCCCTGCGCGCCGGATGCTTCGCAGAGTCACACAACTGCGGTAGAAATCACTATCGGTGATTCGTTGCCGGGTTTTCAGCATCGGGAGTCTTGCGATGCCGCGTTTGTTTACTGGACTGGAAATTCCGGCCGAGATCGGCCAGACGCTTTCCAATTTGCGCGGCGGCCTTCCGGGCGCACGCTGGATCGACCCCGAAAATTATCACGTCACCTTGCGCTTCATCGGCGATATCGACGGCGTCGCGGCGAATGAAATCGCCTCGCTGCTGTTCCGGATCAATCGCAAACCGTTCGATGTTGCCCTGCAGGGCCTGTCGAGCTTCGGTGGGCGCAAGCCGCGCGCAGTGGTCGCTTCGGTGGTGCCGAGTCGTCCCCTGATCGAGTTGCAGGCCGAACTGGAACGGTTGATGCAGCGCTTCGGGCTCGATCCCGAGGGGCGGAAATTCACGCCGCATGTGACGCTGGCGCGGCTGCGCGACGCCTCCAACCAGGATGTCGCGGACTATCTGTCGGTGCGCGGATATTTCCCGACCCGGGTGTTCACGGCGTCGCGGTTCGTGCTGTTCTCGTCCCGGGCCTCCACCGGCGGCGGGCCCTACGTGGTCGAGGATTCCTACGCACTTAGCGCGTGAGGAAGCCGCATCTACAGACGTCATCGCCCGGCTTTGACCGGGTGACCCAGTATTCCAGAGCGCCAGCGATGAAATCGAGAATCCGCAGCGTGCTGGATCCCCGCTGGAGCCTGTCATCCGGCCGGCCAAAGGCCGGACCGGTTGGCGGGGATGACGGCTTGCGATAGGCGGGCAGCACCGCCAAAACGCTCACATTCGCATAGCCCCTGCACCAATTCACGGCTTGCAATTTTCGCTGGCCTGGGGCCGTAAGGTGGGCATGCTGTCCACCCCATCCGCCTCATTCCGCGCCCACTACCAGGCCCTCGTCTCCTCCGGCGCGATCGAGCCCGACGCGGCACAGGCGCAGGCGGCCGAGGCATTCGCAGCCCTTGAACAACGGTTGGCGAGCTACAAGCCTCCGCGCAAGCAAGGCCTGCTCGGCCGGCTGTTCGCCGACAAGGACGAGCCGCCGCCGCGCGGCCTCTACATTCATGGCGAGGTCGGGCGCGGCAAGACCATGCTGATGGACCTGTTTTTTCAGCAAAGCCAGGTCGAGCACAAGCGTCGCGCCCATTTCCACGAATTCATGGCTGAGGTGCACGAGCGGATCCATGACTTTCGCCAGACTATCGCACGCGGCGAAATGGCTGATGGCGATGTGATCGCGCTCACCGCCGCCTCGATTTTCGACCAGGCCTGGCTTTTATGTTTTGACGAATTTCATGTCACCGACATCGCGGACGCGATGATCCTGGGACGACTGTTCTCAAAGCTGTTCGAACTCGGCACCGTGGTGGTGGCGACATCCAACGTCGCGCCCGACGATCTCTACAAGGGAGGTCTGAATCGGGCGCTGTTCCTGCCGTTCATCGCGCAGATCTCAGCCCATATGGACGTGCTGCGGCTCGATGCGCGGACCGATTTCCGGCTGGAGAAGCTGGCCGGCGTGAAAATGTGGCTGGTGCCGGCGGACCGTGATGCCGATGCCGCACTCGACAAAGCCTGGATCAAACTGACCGGCAACGCGCCCTGCAAACCGCGCGATATCGCGATCAAGGGCCGCGTTCTGCACGTGCCGTGTTCGGCGCACGGCGTCGCGCGATTCTCGTTCGCGGATATCTGCGAAAAGCCGCTCGCCGCATCGGATTACCTGCGGCTCGCGCATGACTATCACACCGTTCTGATCGATCGCATCCCCGTCATGGATTATGCCGAGCGCAATGCCGCCAAGCGGTTCATCGCGCTGATCGATACGCTTTACGACAACGCCGTGAAGCTGATGGCCTCGGCGGAGGCCGATCCGGTGTCGCTGTATCAGGGGACCGAGGGCAACGAGGCCAATGAGTTCAAGCGGACCTCGTCGCGGCTGATCGAGATGAGTTCGGAATCCTATCTGGCGCTACCTCACGGACACAAGGATTCCGCGGCAAGCGGGTCAAGTACGGGGTTGGTGGAGACGTGAGCTATTGCCGCCGTTATTCCGGCGCGCGCGTTATGGATCTGATCGAAATCAGGGCAGGCCCGACAATTGAGCATGCCGTGACTTGAACGTATCAGTCGAAAGGGATAACCAGCCAGTCAGCCTCTATTCCATCCTCCTCCTTCGTGTTCAAAGGACAAATTTCCCATGGCGCGCGACAAGATTGCTTTGATTGGCTCCGGTCAGATCGGCGGAACGTTAGCTCATCTGATCGGTCTCAAGGAGTTGGGCGACGTTGTGATGTTCGACATCGCCGAGGGCGTACCGCAGGGCAAATCGCTCGATATCGCGCAATCCTCCCCGGTGGACGGGTTCGACGCGCATTTCATCGGCGCCAATTCCTACGAGGCGCTCGACAACGCCAAGGTCTGCATCGTCACCGCCGGCGTGCCGCGCAAGCCAGGCATGAGCCGCGACGATCTCCTGAGCATCAATCTCAAGGTGATGGAGCAGGTCGGCGCCGGCATCAAGAAATACGCCCCCGACGCCTTCGTCATCTGCATCACCAATCCGCTCGACGCCATGGTGTGGGCACTGCAGAAGGCCTCGGGCATGCCGCACAAGAAGGTGGTGGGCATGGCCGGCGTGCTGGATTCCTCGCGCTTTCGCTATTTCCTCGCCGACGAATTCAACGTCTCGGTGGAAGACGTCACAGCCTTCGTGCTTGGCGGCCACGGCGACACCATGGTGCCGCTGGTGAAATATTCCACGGTGGCCGGTATTCCGCTGCCCGATCTGGTCAAGATGGGCTGGACCTCGCAGACGCGGATCGACGAGATCGTCGATCGCACCCGCAACGGCGGCGCCGAGATCGTCAATCTCCTGAAGACCGGCTCGGCATTCTATGCGCCGGCTGCGTCGGCGATCGCGATGGCCGAGAGCTATCTCAAGGACAAGAAGCGCGTGCTGCCCTGCGCCGCCTATCTCAACGGCGAATATGGCGTGAAGGACATGTATGTCGGTGTGCCCACGGTCATCGGATCGAAAGGTGTCGAGCGCATTGTCGAGATCGAACTGGCCGGCAAGGACCGCGAAGCCTTCGACAAGTCGGTCGGCGCGGTGCAGGGTCTGGTCGATGCCTGCAAGAAGATCGCGCCCGATCTGCTCGGCCGCTGATCGCGTTATCTATCAGCCTGGCCGACAGATCGAGCCAATCGATTTTCGGCGCTCCAATTTCCGAAGTTCGCAAGCATGGTGGCGCGAACTTTGAGATCAAAGCAGCACCAACGCGATGAAATTTCGAAGCAGTTTTGAATTTGCAGCTCCTCTGGTATATGGTATGCCAGAAGAAACTGATGTGAATTTCAAATTCACCGCACGGCGGGTCGGGGAGTGTCCAAATGAACATCCATGAATATCAGGCCAAGGCGCTGCTGCACGAATTCGGGGTGCCGATCTCGCGCGGCGTGCCGGTGCTGCGGGCGTCCGATTCCGACGTCGCCGCGAAAACGCTTCCCGGTCCAATCTGGGTGGTGAAAAGCCAGATCCACGCCGGCGGCCGCGGCAAGGGCAAGTTCAAGGAAGCTTCCGCCGGTGACAAGGGCGGCGTCCGCATCGCCAAATCGGTCGCCGAGGTCAACGAATTCGCCAAGCAGATGCTGGGCGCGACACTGGTCACGGTGCAGACCGGAGCGCACGGCAAGCAGGTCAACCGGCTCTACATCGAGGAAGGCTCCGACATCGACAAGGAGTTCTATCTCTCGATCCTGGTCAACCGCGAAACCTCCGAAGTGTCGTTCGTGGTTTCCACCGAAGGCGGCGTCAACATCGAGGACGTCGCGCACAATACGCCCGAGAAGATCGTGACCTTCTCGGTCGATCCTGCCACCGGCATCATGCCCCATCACGGCCGCACGGTGGCAAAAGCGCTGGGGCTGACGGGCGATCTCGCCAAGCAGGCGGAAAAACTGGCGGCGCAGCTCTATACGGCTTTCGTCGCCAAGGACATGGCGATGCTGGAAATCAATCCGCTGGTCGTCACCAAGCAGGGCGATCTGCGCGTGCTCGACGCCAAGGTGTCGTTCGACGGCAACGCGCTCTATCGCCACCCCGACGTGGTGGCGCTGCGCGACGAGACCGAGGAAGACGCCAAGGAAATCGAGGCGTCGAAATACGATCTCAATTACGTCACCCTCGACGGCAATATCGGCTGCATGGTCAACGGCGCCGGCCTCGCCATGGCGACGATGGACATCATCAAGCTCTACGGCATGGCGCCGGCTAATTTCCTCGATGTCGGTGGCGGCGCCGACAAGGCCAAGGTCACCGCGGCGTTCAAGATCATCACCGCCGATCCCAATGTGAAGGGCATCCTGATCAACATTTTCGGCGGCATCATGAAATGCGACATCATCGCCGAAGGCGTGGTCGCCGCGGTGAAGGAAGTCGGCCTGAAAGTGCCGCTGGTGGTGCGGCTTGAGGGCACCAATGTCGATGCCGGCAAGAAGATCATCCGGGAATCCGGCCTCAACGTGCTGCCCGCGGATGATCTCGACGATGCCGCGCAGAAGATCGTCAAGGCCGTAAAGGGAGGCTAGTCCGATGGCCGAGGACCATCTCGCCGCACCGACGCCGCTGGAGGAGCATCGCAAGCTCGCGGCGTTCGCGGGCGAGTGGACCGGGGAAGAGGTGGTGTACCCGTCGCGCTGGACTGCGGGAGGGCCTGCCACCTCGCATGTCGCCGCGCGCATCGACCTCAACGGCTTCTACCTGATTCAGGATACGCGCCAGATGCGCGACGGCAAGGAAACCTTCGCCACCCACGGCGTGTTCACCTATGACCGCGAGGACCGGCTTTACAAATTGTTCTGGCACGATTCGCTCGGCTACTATCCGCCGTCACCGGCCTCCGGAGGCTGGAGCGGCAAGACGCTGATCCTCGTGCGCGGCTCGCTGCGCGGCAACGCGCGTCACGTCTATGAAATCCTCGACGACAATGCCTACTCGATGAAAATCCAGTTTTCGCCTGACGCAGAAGGGTGGGCCGACGTGCTCACCGGCGTCTATCGGCGAGTCCACTAACTCCCTCTCCGATCGTTTCGCGAAAGCAGCCTCAATCATGTCCATCCTGATCGACAAAAATACAAAAGTTATCTGCCAGGGTTTCACCGGCAAGAACGGTACGTTTCATTCCGAAGCGGCGATCGCCTATGGCACCAAGATGGTCGGCGGCACTTCGCCGGGCAAAGGCGGATCGACGCATCTCGGTCTGCCGGTGTTCGACACCGTGGCCGAGGCGCGCGAGAAGACCGGCGCTGATGCCAGCGTGATCTACGTGCCGCCGCCGGGTGCGGCGGACGCGATCTGCGAAGCCATCGACGCGGAAATCCCGCTGATCGTCTGCATCACCGAGGGCATTCCGGTGCTGGACATGGTGCGGGTAAAACGCTCGCTGTCGGGATCGAAATCACGGCTGATCGGCCCCAATTGTCCTGGCGTGATGACCGCGGGCGAGTGCAAGATCGGCATCATGCCGGCCAATATCTTCAAGCCCGGCAGTGTCGGCATCGTCTCGCGTTCGGGCACGCTGACCTATGAGGCCGTGTTCCAGACCACCCAGGAAGGCCTTGGCCAGACCACGGCGGTCGGCATCGGCGGCGACCCCGTCAAGGGCACCGAATTCATCGACGTGCTGGAGATGTTCCTGGCCGACCCCAAGACCACCTCGATCGTGATGATCGGCGAAATCGGCGGTTCGGCCGAAGAAGACGCCGCCCAGTTCCTCAAGGACGAGGCCAAGCGCGGCCGCAAGAAGCCGATGGTCGGCTTCATCGCCGGCGTCACGGCGCCTCCCGGCCGCCGCATGGGTCATGCCGGCGCGATCATCTCCGGGGGCAAGGGCGACGCCGGTTCCAAGACCGCGGCGATGGAAGCGGCCGGAATTACGGTCTCGCCGTCGCCGGCCCGGCTCGGAAAGACCCTTGTCGAAAAATTGAAGTCCTGATTCAATCTTTGGTTCTTTTCGGCGCGAACATTCGTCCTATATAGGATAAAAGCTCTCCTATCACGCTGATCCGGTGTCCGGATTGGCTGTTGCGCCGTATTCCATGCGCGAAACCGAAATCACCAGGACGCAATCATGTCTCGCCAAGACGCGAATGCCGCATTTGCCCTCTCCTCGTTCCTCCAGGGCACCAACGCTCCCTACATCGACGATATCTACGCCCGCTACGAAAAAGACCCCGCCTCGGTGGACCCCGAATGGCAGGAGTTTTTCAAGAGCCTGAAAGACCCGCCGGCCGACGTCCTGAAAAACGCCGAAGGACCGTCCTGGGGCCGGGATAACTGGCCGCTGTCGCCGCGCGACGAGCTGACCTCCGCGCTCGATGGCAACTGGGTGGAAGTCGAAAAGACTGTCGGCACCAAGCTTGCGGCCAAGGCGCAGGCCAAGGGCGTCGAACTGTCGGCCGCCGATGTCCACCAGGCGACGCGCGATTCCGTACGCGCCCTGATGCTGATTCGGGCCTACCGCATGCGCGGTCACTTCCACGCCAAGCTCGACCCGCTCGGCATCGAGCCGCCACGCGACCGCGAGGAACTCGATCCGCGCTCCTATGGCTTCGTGGAGGGCGATTTCGACCGCAAGATCTTCCTCGATCATGTGCTCGGCCTGGAAAACGCTAGCCTTCGGGAAATCGTTGCGATTTGTGAACGCACCTACTGCCAGACGCTCGGTGTCGAGTTCATGCACATCACCAACGGCGCGCAGAAGGCCTGGATTCAGGAGCGCATCGAGGGCCCGGACAAGGAAATCAGTTTCACCCGCGAGGGCCGGCGCGCGATCCTGATGAAGCTGGTCGAGGCCGAAGGCTTCGAGAAATTCTGCGATCTCAAATTCACCGGCACCAAGCGGTTCGGCCTGGACGGCGCGGAATCGCTGATTCCGGCGCTTGAGCAAATCATCAAGCGCGGCGGCAATCTTGGCGTTAAGGAAATCGTCGTCGGCATGCCGCATCGCGGCCGCCTGAACGTGCTGACGCAGGTGATGGGCAAGCCGCATCGTGCGCTGTTTCATGAATTCAAGGGCGGCTCGGCCAATCCCGACGTGGTCGAGGGCTCCGGCGACGTCAAATATCATCTGGGCGCATCGTCGGACCGCGAGTTCGACAACAACCGGATCCATCTGTCGCTGACTGCCAATCCTTCGCATCTGGAGATCGTCGATCCCGTGGTGCTCGGCAAGGTACGCGCCAAGCAGGACCAGCACGGCGATCCGCCGGACCAGCGCATCTAGGAGTTGCCGCTGCTGATGCACGGCGACGCCGCATACGCCGGACAGGGCGACGTGGCGGAATGTTTCGGGCTGTCCGACCTCAAGGGCTACCGCACCGGCGGTTCGCTGCTTTTCATCGTCAACACCCAGATCGGCTTCACCACCTATCCGCGCTATTCGCGTTCCTCGCCGTACCCTTCCTATGTGGCGAAGATGATCGACGCGC